>JAYUIZ010000216.1:0-2748 GCA_043765595.1 Lysobacter sp.
CAGCGCACGCAATGTCGATGATCTGCGCGAACTGCAGGTGGAGATGATCGACCGCTTCGGTCTGCTGCCCGATCCGGCGAAACATCTGTTCGCCACCGCCGAGCTCAAATTGGACGCGACCGCGTTGGGGATCCGCAAACTCGATCTCGGCGCTGCCGGCGGCCGGATCCAGTTCACCGAAAAGCCCAATGTCGATCCGATGTCGGTGATCCGCCTGATCCAGGGGCAACCCAAGCATTACCAGATGGACGGGCCGGACAAACTGCGGATCAAACTCGAACTTCCCGACGCCACAGCGCGACTGCAGACGGCGCGCGGCTTGCTGGCGACGCTGAGGCCGACGGCATGACGATACATTCCCTGCACGGCCTGCTGATGATCGCTGCGATTTCCGGTGGCTGCGCGACGCGCGATGCAGAGATGAATGGATCGGCTTCCGCGGCGATGACGTTCGTGATTGTCCGCCATGCCGAGAAAGCTGCGGACGACCCGAAGGATCCGTCGCTGAGCGAGGCAGGTCAGGCCCGCGCGCAGCGCGCGAGCGAACGTCTCGCCGATGAGTGCGTGACCGCCACCTATGCCACCCGCTATCGCCGCACGCAGATGACCGCAACGAGGACCGCACAGGCACATGGTCTGGAAGTCTCTACCTACGATGCCGCGCAGCCAGCCGTCGATTTCGCGGCGCAACTACGGCGTGCGCATGCTGCAGGCGTTGTGCTGGTCGTCGGCCACAGCAACACGGTCGCCGACATCGCTGGCGCCCTATGCGCATGCACGGTGTCGCCGCTGCGCGAAGATGAATACGATCGATGGATCGAAGTCAGGATCGGCTGGGACGGCGCGGTTGAGTTAGAAGAAAGCCGTTACTGACGGCGAATCAAACGAGCACGGCACCCGACGCGCTCGCATCAGAGACCAAGCATGCGCTTCGGGTCGTAGTCGATGCCGGTGATATGGCGACGACGGGCATGTGCCTTGATGTGCACGACGATATCGATGGTCAGCATCAACAGACGCTTGATCACCGCGAACTCCAGACCGGAGCCTTCGGTCGACGCTTTGACCATCAGCGCGAGCTGATCCCAGGTCTGCGATGTGCTGCCGGCATGGCAACTGGTGATCGATCCAGGATGGCCGGACGCGCAGTTGCGGATGAAGTAGAACGCCTCGTCACCGCGAAGCTCGGCGAGGATGATCCGGTCCGGCTTCATGCGCAGACAGGCTTCCATGCAGGTCTTGGCAGTGACATTGCTCGCGCTCTGGCCGCCTTTTGAATACAGCAGGTTCACGATGTTCGGCTGCTCGATGAACAGCTCGCGGGCGTCTTCGATGGTGACCAGTCGCTCTTCGTGCGGAATATGGCCGACCAGCGATTTCATGAACGTGGTCTTGCCGCTGCCGGTCGCGCCGGCGACCACCACGTTCTTCTTGTACATCACGGCTTTCTTGAAAAATTCCGAGTAATTACGCTCGGCGCGCAATTCGAGCAATTCCTTGTCGTGATCGCTAACTTCCGGTTCGCCCTCGAGGATCTGCTTGAAGAATCCGCTTTCCTCGTAGCTCTGGAGCGTGAAATTCCGCTTCGCCGGCAAACGGATGGTGATCGAAGTCTTGCCGGCATCGCAGGCGGGGGGAATCACGAACTGGGCACGCTGCCCGGTCGGAAAGGTCAGCGACACCACCGGATCGACGTCGGTGATGCGCTGGCCGGTATTGCTTTCATTGACCACAGCGGTACAAAACTGCCGCGACCGCTCGAAGGTGAGCGACGGCACTTCGATATGCTGCCAACCCTTGCTGGTTTCCAAGTACAGCTCACCGGGACGATTGATGCAGATTTCAGTGACTTCAGGAGAGCTCATGTACTCGAGAATGCCGAGAACGCTGTACTGATACTCAAGGAAATCGTTGGAAACGTTGGCGATCGGTGAGTTGTCGATATCCATGGAGACGAGTGTCGCGAAGGTGGGTCGGTTCGGCGGTCGGTTCGGCGGTTAGATTCAGTCGGTCGCGATCAGCGACGCATGACCGAAATCACACCGGAGAAATCGACGTCCTGGGCCACGTAGATATTCAGCACCGTGCCCTGGTTGATGGTGACCGTCGCCGGCCGCCCCAACGACTTGCTCAGCGCCTGGTTCGCAACGCGCTCCATCGTCCTCGCGGTGTTGCTCTCGAAGGGCTGGGCCGTGACCAGGCCGCCAGTGGTCACCGACTCAGTCTCCGGACCATTCTTCGCGGCGGCATATTTGAAGGCATCGCTGATCAGACTGATCATCAATGCCGCGCTCATCTTGCTGGCCCAGTGACCGTTGTAATCGCCCGGATGGCCGGCACCGCCCAGATTGTCGATGCCCGGACCTTCAAGCATGACGTCCAGGCCAGTCGGCGTGGTGATGCGGTCCCAGATCACTGCAACGCGCGGCCCCTGCGGCTCGCCTTGGTATCGGCCCAGGGCTTTAGATCCCTTAGGCAGCAGCAGTTTGCGGCCGTTGATCGAATACACCGGCTCAGTGACGATGCAGGAGGTGTAACCGGGCACGTCAGTGACGATTCGGGTTTCCAGCACGCAGCGGATATAGGTGCCGCGCACCAGGAGTGCATCCGGGGAACGCAAGTACTGCGCGATGCTGGCCTTGCTGCCGGCATCGCTTGCCGTACCGGCCGCTTGCGCAGGACCACCGGCCGCCTGCTGCTGCGCGCTCTGCAGGTTGCCAAGCATGGCATTGAGCACGGGGTCGTTGC
>JAYUIZ010000217.1:0-2747 GCA_043765595.1 Lysobacter sp.
ATCAGCGCGGTCAGCACCGTGAGCGCGAGGATCACCGACAGGCTGATGCGCCGGCGCGACAGACCGATCGCGCGCAGCACCGTGAGTTCGGAACTCACCGCGACCTGGCCCAGGCCGATCACAGCGCCGATCACCGCCGAGTACGGGAACAGCATGTAGGCGCGCCGCGGCAGGCTGTAGGCGACATTGGTCGCGGCAGCCATGAAATCGTACTTGCCGGTGCCGATATCGCTCATTTCGTTGAGCAGGCCGCCGATGATGGCGTCGACGCCCACCAGCACCGTCCAGGCCAGCAGCACCGCGCCCAGCACTACCCGGCCGATGTAGAGATCGTGGATCTTCGGGAAGGGCTTCATGCCGGCGTCGCCCGCAGCCGCGGCCGCTTGATCGCGCCGTCGCGGGCGTACATCCACACCGCGGCCAGCAGCAGCGGGCCCAGCAGCCACCACAGGCCCAGCATCGCCGGGATCTTGTCATCCTCCAGCCACTGCGTGCCCAGCATCATCAGGAACATGCCGAACAGATAGATCAGGAACCCCAGCGCCAGATTGCCGTAGCGGGCCTGGCGCGGCGAACTGCGCGACAGCGGGATCGCCAGCAGCGCGAACGCCAAGGTCAGCAGCGGCGGCGCCAGCCGCGAATGGAACTGCGCCTGCGCCTGCGGCCGCGGGTCGCCCAGCAGCGCCATGGTCGGCTGCAACTCCACGCCGTCGGACTTACGGCGCGGCGTGAGGTCCTGCGGCAGGCGCACTTCGTTGGCGGCGTAACGCATCAGCCGGAAGTCGCGGCCGCCGCCCAGCGGTCCTTCCACTTCGAAACCCTGGACCAGGCGCAGATAGCGGTCCTGCTGGTTCTGGACCGACAGCGTGCCGGTCTGCGAGGTAGTCACGTCGAACCGGTCGTCCTTCTGCCGGTATACGAATACCCGCTGCATCTCGCGGCTGTCGCCAGACATCGCGCCGACGTAGATCACCCCGCCACCGCCGGGCAGTTCAGTGAACCGGCCCGGTTCCATGCCCGCGATCAGCAGGTTGCGGCCGGCCTCTTCAATCATTCGCTGCGACACGCGGTCGGCCCAGGGCGCCAGCCACATCGAACACAGGCCCACCCCGATCACCAGCGGCAGCGCCATCCAGGCCAGCGGGCGCAGCAGCCGCTTCGGGCCCACACCGATCGACACCAGCACCGGCATTTCCGCGTCGCGATACAGCCGGCCCATCGCCAGCATCAGCCCCAGCATCACCGCCAGCGGCAGGATCAGCGGCAGCCATTTCAGGAACACCAGCCCCAACTGGGCCAGCAGCATCCCCGCCGGCACCTTGCCGCGGGCCACGTCCTGCAGCACATCCGCGAACGCCCCGCCCAGCAGCACGATCAATACCACCACCAGCACGGCGAAGGTGTTCTGCGCGAACTCGCGGATCAGGTATCGGTCCAGCTTCAACATCGGATGGGAAGGTTCCGGACGCCGGGCATCCGGCAGGGGGTTGCTTTAGACTTGCGGGTCGACGCTTTGCGGGTCGGGGCTTCACCGGTTGCAGCCGTTGCCGCGGCGCCGCCAGCACGACCGGCCCCGGGATTGTACGGAATGGCGGGAAAGTCTGAACAACGGCGTCCACGACGGGTTCAGGCGCGGCACCGCTTCCAGCCTGTCTTCCCCGCCTGGCTTGCGCCCGTTTTGCCCTCACTTTGCTTTTTCATACCGCCTTTACGGAACCCCATCGATGGCCCTCGCGTTCACCCTCCACGCCGGCACCGTTGCCGACACCGCCACCCTCGCCAGCGACTGCATCGTCGTCGGCGCCTATTCGGACAAGACCCTGACCGCTACCGGCCAGGCATTGGACACCGCCAGCGGCGGCCGGATCGCAGCCCTGATCGAACGCGGCGACATCTCCGGCAAGACCGGCAAGACCGCGCTGCTGCACGATCTGCCGGGCGTGACCGCGACGCGGGTGCTGGTGATCGGTCTGGGCGAACCGGCCAAGTTCGGCGTGCCGCAGTACATCAAGGCCGCCGGTGACGCCGCCCGCGCGCTGAAGGACGCCGCCGCCGCCAGCATCGTCTTCACGGTCAGCGAGGCCGCGGTGCTGGGCCGCGACGCCGCCTGGACCATCCGCCAGGCCGTGATTGCCTTCAGCCACGCCACGTATCGCTATCACGCCACCCTCGGCGAGAAGAACAAGGCCAAGGGCGAGAGCAAGCTCGCCGCGGTCGCGGTCGCCGGCAGCGATGCCGCCGCCCTCGCGCAGGGCCAGGCCATCGCCGAAGGCGTCGCCTTCACCCGCGAACTGGGCAACCTGCCGCCGAACATCTGCACCCCGATCTATCTCGCCGAACAGGCGCAGCAGTTCGCGCGCGACAGCGGCGCGGAAGCCGAGATCCTCGACGAAGACCAGATGCAGGCGCTGGGCATGGGTTCGCTGCTCGCGGTCGCGCGCGGCTCGGCCAACCGCCCGCGGCTCATCGTGCTGAAGTGGAACAACGGCGGCGATGCAAAGCCCTTCGTGCTGGTCGGCAAGGGCATCACTTTCGACACCGGCGGCGTCAACCTGAAGACTGCCGGCGGCATTGAGGAAATGAAATACGACATGTGCGGCGCCGCCAGCGTGCTTGGCGCGTTCGTCGCCGCGGTCAAGATGAAGTTGCCGATCAATCTCATCAGCATTGTTCCGGCCGTAGAGAACGCCATCGACGGCAACGCCTACCGCCCCTCCGATGTGATCACCAGCATGTCCGGCAAGACC
>JAYUIZ010000218.1:0-2744 GCA_043765595.1 Lysobacter sp.
GAATTGTTTTCGAAGTAAGCACCAGACGGGCCGCGGGTCCTCCAATGCCGTCCAGTCGAATTTGATCGCCGCTGAAACGCGTCATTGAGGTCAACCTCACCGCATTGGGCGTGTTTCGCGAGTAAGCAATCGCCACCAGGCCCGTCTCTCGAAAAACGAGAACGCTGGCGCCAATAGGGAAACATTGGCCATCCGGCTGGCTTTCGGTCCCGGCATCGACCATGACCAGCTGATACCCAGCGAGCGCTTGCTCACTGAGGACTCGCCATCCAGCTTTTGCGGCGAGCCCAGCCGGTGGTGAAATCGGTCCCAGTTCGCTCGAAGCACAGTTCCTATCGATCCTCAGAACACCTGGCCGGGTGGGGAGTTGGCGACTGGCGACGACTCGGAGAGAGCCGACCCGCCCGCTCACGGAGGCAGGCATGGGTGTAGGCGGCGAAACCGGGGTGACTGTCGTCTGCACCGCATGAACGGGCGTCGGTACAAGCCTGCCGTTGCCCAAAACGTATTTGTCGAAGATACCCAAGGCGAGTGCAAGGATGACAATCCCGCCGACCAGCAGGGGTGCCCAGTCACCGA
Source organism: Lysobacter sp. (assembly GCA_043765595.1). GTDB lineage: Bacteria > Pseudomonadota > Gammaproteobacteria > Xanthomonadales > Xanthomonadaceae > Lysobacter_I. The sequence continues at coordinate 580 of JAYUIZ010000218.1, forward strand.
AGGAGCGGGGAAGCACCGCTGATCGGGGCGGGGAAGGCAGGGCAGCAGCCATCGCGAAGACACTCCTGTGGGACAAACGCGCCAGATTGGCGGACGCCCATCCTAGGATAGACTGCGGCTTGGAACAGGGAGATCCAAGATGAACAATGAATTCGAACAGATGCCCTTTGGCGGCGCTGAATTCGCCGAGAACCCCGAGAACCGCTGCGCCTGCCTATTGCTACTCGACACGTCTGGTTCCATGAGTGGGCAGCCCATTGATCAGCTCAATGCAGGCCTGGCGCAGTTTAGGGAAGAGCTGACTGCCGATTCCATGGCAGCCAAGCGGGTTGAAGTTGCCATCGTTACCTTCGGGCCGGTCCAGACCATTACCGACTTCGTGACTGCTGACGGGTTTTACCCGCCGACGCTCTCATGCACTGGGGATACCCCGATGGGTGCGGCGATCGAGCAAGGTTTGGAAATGGTGCATCAGCGGAAACAGGCCTATAAGCGCAATGGCGTGTCCTACTATCGTCCGTGGGTGTTTCTGATCACCGACGGCGCGCCGACCGATAGTTGGAAAAGGGCTGCTGAATTGGTCCGGGAGGGCGAAGCCACCAAGAACTTCCAATTTTTTGCGGTTGGCGTCCAAAACGCAAACATGGACATCCTTGGACAAATTTCGGTTCGCGCCCCGTTGCATTTGAAAGGACTGCAATTCCGCGAACTTTTCAGCTGGCTGTCCAACTCGATGGCCGCAGTCTCGCGGTCTACGCCGGGTGATGCTGTGCCTGTGGTAAACCCGGTCGCACCTGAGGGCTGGGCGTCCGTCGGATGATCTTGCAGGATTGGCGTGTGGTTGCGGCATCCGTTATCGGCACGTCGCATCTGAAAACGAATGCGACGTGCCAGGACGCTTTTGCTCACGATGTGCTTGGTAGCGAAGGCGACATTGTCGTTCTCATCGCTTCCGATGGCGCTGGCAGTGCCTCCCATTCTGATCGGGGGGCATCGCTCGCTTGCTCGGAATTGCTCGATTGCATCCGCGGCTTCATTGACGACGGCGGGCACGTAGGCGACATCTCTCGTGAAGTGGCTCATGGTTGGCTTGAAAATGCATCGGCGAGAATTGGACATCAAGCGCAGGTGGATGAACTGCCGGTCCGCGAGTATGCCTGCACGCTTCTGGTGGCCATCGTATCGGCCACGCACGCATGCTTCGTGCAAATTGGTGACGGCGCGATCGTAATCCGCCCACGGGGAGATGACTGGGCTTATGTGTTTTGGCCGCAGCACGGGGAATACATCAACACGACGGTATTTCTGACCGACCCCGCATCATTGGCAGGCTTCGAGTTTTCATGCCGGGAAGATCCTGTCGACGAGGTTGCCGTGTTCACGGACGGAATAGAGGCGCTCGTTCTGCACTATGCGAGTCAAACCGTCCACACAGCGTTCTTCGACAACGTATTTCGATCGGTCAGAACACTTCCCGAGGTCGGGTTCAACTGCGAATTGTCTGCGAAGCTGGCCGAGTATTTGGCCTCTCCCACGATTTGTGAGAGGACGGATGACGATAAGACCCTGCTGCTGGCGACGCGCCTAACGCAGCCGCCCCTACGGGCGCCGGAATTGGCGGAGAGCTAGGTGTCGTCTCCCGATGTTCGAGGCGCGAGTGGCCGTGTCCCACTGGGCAAGCTACTAGGCAAGGGAGCAGAAGGCGCGGTTTATGAGGTGCCTGGTAGGGCGGATGCTGCGGCGAAAATTTACGTAAATCCAGCAAGCGCGGAACGGTCGGCCAAACTGATCGCTATGCAATCGTTGATAACGCCGGCGCTGGCACAGCTGACGGCGTGGCCCATAGAAGTGCTTAGAAGTCCAAACGGAAACGTCTGCGGCTTCCTGATGGCGAACCTTCGGGATTCGAAGGATATCCATCGGCTATACAGTCCGAAAAGTCGACTCTCAGAATTTCCGAATGCCGACTGGCGTATGCTCGTCCGCGCCGCAATCAACACTGCCAAATCGTTCGCGGCGTTGCACGAAAACGGGTTCCTCGTAGGAGACGTCAATCACGGCGGTGTGCGAGTTGCTGCCAATGCAACGGTGAAGCTGATCGATTGCGACAGTTTTCAAATCGCGCACAAAGGCCGAACCTATCTTTGCGAAGTTGGGGTGCAGGA
>JAYUIZ010000219.1:0-2726 GCA_043765595.1 Lysobacter sp.
TTCCTGATGAACCAGTTCGAGGAAGAGGGCCTGCTGGAACGCATCGCCGCGGCCGAACCCGCGAAACTGCGGCCGCTGGAGATGCAGGCGTTGACCGAATCCGGCGCCAGTGTCACATCGCTGGCCTACAACGAAGTGTCGTTGCTGCGACAGACCCGCCAGGCCGCGCATATCGCGATCGAACTCAGCGGCCAGACCCGCGTCGAAGAACTGATCTGCGACGGCGTGATGGTGGCCACGCCCGCGGGCAGCACCGCCTACAACTTCTCGGCCGGCGGCCCAATCCTGCCGCTGGGCAGCGGCGTGATCGCATTGACGCCGATCGCGCCGTTCCGCCCAAGGCGCTGGCGCGGCGCGCTGCTCAAGGCCGATACCGAAGTGCGTTTCCGCGTGCTCGATACCTTCAAGCGCCCGGTCAGCGCCACTGCCGATTCGCACGAAGTCCGCGACGTGGTGGAAGTGTCCATCCGCGAATCCCGCGACCGCATGGTCACGCTGTTATTCGATCCCGAACACAATCTCGAAGAACGCATTCTCAGCGAACAGTTCATGACGTGAGCAATGCCCCCCGCGTCTTGATAGGAAGAAAGGCAATGAGGATCTTCATTGTGATGTGCGTTCTTTTCGTAGCGGCCAGTCTCCAGGCGCATGCGACATCATCGATTGGTTACGGTGGAAGGCCGTTTTCCGTGCAGTTGGTCGGAGGCGATTTCGATTCCGGCACTGGGGTGATGGTCGAAGTGTCCATGCCGCAGGGGCCCAAGACTTTGCCGTCCAAGTCGTATCGCATGACCTCATATGTCTATGGAACATCGCTCAGACTGGCGTTCGAGAACCGCAACGCCGATCCGGCGCTGCCGCCGTCCTTCGTGCTCACTGTCTGCGGCAACGATGCAAAGCTGGTGGTCGAAGACCGCACATACCGCGATTGCTTTGGTTGGCTGGACGATCATTCGGACTGCTACCGGATCCAGCACGGTGGAGCGCCGACCACGCGCAAAGGTGCATCGCCTGATTGCGCGACAGGGGCATGAGGGTCGCTGTCGTCGATATCGAATCGACGGCGGGCCAATCGCGGATTGACCTGCTAACGTGAAGTCCTATGGCTACTTTCGCAAGGCATCCCGAGACACTCCGGGCGATATACTCCGTCTATGGCCGACATCCTGCTTTCCACCCTCAACGCGCGTTACTCGCACGCTTCCCTCGGGCTGCGCTATCTGCGCGCGAACCTCGGCGAGCTGCGCGAGCGTTCCGCGATCGTCGAATTCGTGATCGGCCAGAAGACCGAAGAGATCGTCGAGAAGATCCTCGCCAACCGCCCGCGCATTCTCGGCCTGGGCGTCTACATCTGGAACATTGAGGAAAGTACGCGACTGGTGGCCCAGCTGAAGACGGTGGCGCCGGAACTGGTCATCGTGCTCGGTGGCCCGGAAGTGAGCTACGAGACGGGCGAACAGCGGATCTGCGCGCTGGCCGACTACGTCATCACCGGATGGGGCGATGTGACCTTCGCATGGCTGGTCGAACGGCTGCTGTGCGGCGACGCGCCGCCGGGGCGGATCATTCCGGGCGTGCAGGCCGAACTGAAGGATCTGGCGATGCCCTATGCCGAATATACCGACGAGGACGTACGCCAACGGCATCTCTACGTCGAAGCGTCGCGCGGCTGTCCGTTCAAATGCGAGTTCTGCCTGTCGTCGCTGGACAAGACCGCATGGCCGTTCGAGCTGATGCGTTTCCTCGATGCGCTGGAGACGCTGTATGCACGTGGCGTGCGTCAGTTCAAGTTCGTCGATCGTACGTTCAATCTCAAGGTCGACACGTCGCTTGCGATCCTCGACTTCTTCCTCCAGAAGATCGAAGCCGCGCCCGACGATCCGCCGTTCGTCCATTTCGAACTGATTCCGGATCATCTGCCGGATCGCCTCAAGGACGGCATCTCGAAATTCCCCGACGGCACGCTGCAGTTCGAGATCGGCATCCAGACCTTTAATCCGGACGTACAGACGCGGATTTCCCGTCGCCAGAACGATGAGAAAGCGGCGGCCAATTTGCGCTGGCTGCGCGAGCACTCGCGCGCGCATCTGCATGTGGATCTGATCGCGGGCCTGCCGGGTGAAAGCGTGGAGAGTTTTGCACAGGGGTTCGACAGGCTGGTCGCGCTGGCGCCGCATGAAATACAGTTCGGCATCCTCAAACGTCTGCGCGGCGCACCGGTAGCGCGGCATGTCGAGGCGCACGACCTGCGCTTCAATCCCGATCCGCCCTACAACATCCTCAGCACCGATGAGATCGATTTCGCGACCATGCAGCGGCTGTCGCGTTTCTCGCGTTACTGGGACATGGTCGCGAATTCGGGCCGTCTGCCGAGGACCTTGCCGCTGCTGCTGGGCGATGCGCCGTTCCGCCGATTTCTGGCCTTCAGCGACTGGCTGTATGCCAGAACCGGGCAGACCCACGCGATCGCGCACGAGCGGCTGGTGCATGCCCTGCAGGCATTCCTGGTCGCCGATGGCGGCGTCGAGGTTGAGATCGCGAATCGCGCGCTGATTGATGACTTTCGCAGTCAGGGCCATCGTTCGCGGCTGGCGTTCGAGGAAGCGGATGCGCCGCGGCCCGTGCCGGTGCCGCGCAGGAAAAGCGCCACACCATCGCGTCAGGCGCGGCATCTTGCGGGTTGATCCAGGCCAGACTGGCCTGCGGTGGCGTTGCCGGGCACTTTC
>JAYUIZ010000220.1:0-2721 GCA_043765595.1 Lysobacter sp.
AAACTCCTTGGGTATGGGTTGCGGTACGGGTGATGCGATCGATTGCGTCACGGGTTGCGTCGGGGGACACGCCACAGAGGCGATGGAAGGGTAAAACGTTGCGCGTAGGCAACGCCAGAACGGTCACTCGATGCGGCAGGCCTCATCGAAGCCCAGCCGCGGCGAACGCGGGAACAGCGAGGCCGGGTCGCCCTTGCCCAGGTTGACCAGGAAGTTGGAGCGGATCGAAGTGCCTGCGAAGAAGGCCTCGTCCAGCTTGGCGTTGTCGAAGCCGGACATCGGGCCGCTATCCAGGCCCAGCGAGCGGGCAGCCAGAATCAGATAGGCGCCCTGCAAGCTGCCATTGCGCAGGGCCACGGTTTCCAGCGCCGCTTCGGGCTTGCCGGCAAACCAGGCGCGGGCGTCGACATGCGGGAACAGCACCGGCAGCTTGTCGTAGAACGCCATGTCGTGGCCAACGATCACGGTGACCGGCGCGGCCAGGGTCTTGTCGCGATTGCCCGCGTCCAGCGCCGGCGCCAGCTTGGCCTTGGCCTTGGCCGAACGCAGGAACACGAAGCGCGCCGGGCAGGCATTGGCGGCGGTCGGGCCCCACTTCAACAGCTCGTAGAGGCGATGCAGGGTGGCGTCGTCGATGTCGCCGGAAAAAGCGTTGTAGGTGCGCGCGGTGCGGAACAGTTGGTCGAGGGCGGAGTCGGTCAGCGGCGAAGACATCGGTCGGAAATCCTTGGCGTGAAGATGATGACGAGCCGGCAGTGTAGAGTCCGTGCGCTCGTGCAGCACCGGCACGGCAGCAACGAATCGAGTCAAATCCGGAACAATGAGTTCAAAGCACTCCCATTCAACGCAAATTTGTTCAGAGCCTCTCCTGGCCATCAGCGATGGCTGCGCCGGTAATGTCCGTCAGGCCGAGGCGCTTGCGGGCCTGCTCGCCGGCGACGCCGGCTTCGATTCGCTGACCCTCGAACCGCGAGCGCCTTGGCGCTGGGCGGCCCCTCGCCGCTGGCCCGGCGCCGGGCGCGGCTATGGCGAAGCCTTCGCCTCATTGCTTGCCGCACCGCCCACTTTGGCCGTGGGCTGCGGCCGCCAAGCGGCGTTGGCCACCCGGCTGTTGCGGGAGCGCGGCGCCAAAAGCGTGCAGATCCTCGACCCGCGACTCGATCCAAGCCACTGGGACCTGGTGGTAGTGCCCGACCACGACCCGCTGCGCGGATCGAATGTCATTCCGATGCTGGGCAGTCTGCATCCGGTGGACGACGACTGGCTCGCAAAGGCACGTGAGGAATACGCCCATTACGCCGATCTGCCCTCGCCCCGCACCGCATTGCTGCTGGGCGGCAGCAGCGCGCATGCGCGCTTCAACCGGATGACGTTCGAAGTGATGGCGGCGAAGTTGGAAGCCGTGCTGGCCCGCGACGGCGGCAGCGTACTGATCACTACCTCGCGGCGCACCGATCCCAAACTGATCCGCGCCCTCGCCCACCGCTACGACGACACGCCCGGCGTGGTGTGGCGCGGTGTGGTGCAGGACGGCCCCAACCCCTATCCGGGCCTGCTGGCCTGGGCGGAACGCATCGTGTGTTCGCCGGATTCGGTGAACATGATTTCCGAGGCGTGCGCGACGTGCGTGCCGGTGTTCGTATTCGATCCGAAGCGCGTGCGTGGGCGGCCGCGCGCCTTCCTGGACGCGCTGCTCGCGCGGGGGCGGATCCGTGCGATGGATGCGGCGCTTGCATCGTTCGATGTCGAACCGTTGCGCGAAGCCACGCGGGTAGCGGCGCTCGTGTCCGAGCGCCTGAATCTCAAAAAGGCGTGCTGAGAAAAGAGCGGCTAGGCATCCTAGGACTGAGAAGTGGCGCTTTTCTTCGCCGCGCGCATGCCAATCGCCACTGCGCCCATCGCCAATGCCGCCAGCAACGGTCGTTTCTTCAGGGTACGCACCGCGCCCAAGGCGAGTGCCGCCAACCACGGACGGCCGGTGAACGAACTGGCCAGCAAACCCATCCAGCCGCTGCGGCCGGCGACGGCGGCACTGATGCCACCGGCGACGGACGCCAGATTGCGCATGCGTCCGGTGCTGACGCGCAGTTCGCGCAGCGCGCCGGCCACTTCTGCGCGTTCTATCGATGCGCGCATGCGCAACATTTCCATGCGCAGTTCACGATTGACGGACTTGTCGCTCATCGCGCCTCCACGTCGGTGTCTTGCGCCGTTTGCCGGGCGCGGACAACGAAGACATCGCGGTCGTTGGACAGTTCCTGCAGCGTCTGCGAAAGCACCGGCGGCGCGGCCGCCACTTCACCCATCAGCTTGAGCAACACCAGCACCGCACCCAAGGTATAGACCGCGAGCAAGATCGCCAAGGTGATCCAGCCCAGTTGCGGCCACAGCGCCACTGTAAGCAGCGCCGAACCGATGATCAGGGTCAGCAAAAACAGCACCATGACCAGCAGTGACAGCGTGAACCAGCGCAGGATCTGGGCGCGTGTCTGTGCAAGTTCCAGCGATGCGAACTCGGCGCGCGACAGCAGCAGATTGACCGTGGCCGCCGAGAGGCGGCGCACGGCGTCGAGGGGAGAAGCCGAAGCCATGGCGGCTTCGATCAGCGACGCGAAACGAGCAGACCGACCAAGAAGCCGACGCCGGCGGCTGCACCGATCGCGCCCCACGGATGATCATGGACGAAGTCGTCGGTGGCGCGGGCGGCGGCGCGGGTGTTGG
>JAYUIZ010000221.1:0-2720 GCA_043765595.1 Lysobacter sp.
CGCCGCTGACCCGGGCGGCCTGGATCGAGCAGCGGTCCGGGTAATTGCCCTTGAAGTGGCAAGTGTCTACTTCGATCGCCTCGATGATGCCAGGCTGGGCCAGCGCGATCAGGCACCAGTCGTTGCCCGGTTCGCGGCGTCGGCGCGTTTCCCAGCCGTCGCCCATGTTGACCCCGCGGCCGGGCAGCAGCAGCGCGGCGGCCGGTCCGAAGTGCTCGTTGTTGGCGGCCACTGCGATGCCGCCGTTGAGCGCCGCAGCAAGGTCAATGAGACCGTCGTCGTCAACAACGGCCGCGTCCAGCGCGGGGGTGCCGTACACGCGCAAGCGCGCCAGTCCACCATCCGGATAGAGATTGACGCGCAGATGACTGACCAGCCGCTCGCTGTCGATCGGGTGATAGTGATGCCGATTGCCGCCGAGGTCGACCGACGGCAGCAACGCGGTCCAGTCGCTGTCCTGGTCGGCATCGCCTTCGGCGAGGTAGCAGGCATCTACCGACAGCGCCGGCGGAAAATTGCCGGTGAAGTGGCTGGTGTCGAGATCCAGGCCATGAACGCGACCCGGTCGGGCCAGACGCACGATGCACCAGTCGTGACCGGCCACCCGCTTGCGGCGACTCTCCCAACCATCCATCCACTTGCCGTTGGCGTCGTACTTGTCGGGGATGAACTGCGCCGGATCGGGATTGAGCATGCGCTGCTTGTCGGCGAAGAAATCATCGCTGGCCTGCAGCGCGCGCGCGCCCAGACGGGCGTCGGCCAGATTGACGTGGCGGCGCGTGAACTCAGGGGCGTCGGGATCGGCGAGGGGGCGGGCCATGCGGGTACTCGATGATGGGAACGGTCAGTCGGCGGGGACGTGCGCGTCGAGCAGGTCGGCGAGACGCAGCGCGGCGATCTTTTCGATCTGGCGCATGCCTTCGGCGAACTCGATCTCGCAAGAGCGCTCAAGCCGCGCCTGCAGGTCGCCGATGATGCTTGATCGGTCGTGCCCGCGCACCGCCAGGATGTAGGGAAAACCGAAGCGCTGCTGATAGCGGGCGTTGAGTTCGCCGAGCAGCGCGAACTCCTCGGCGCTGCACTCGCGCAGCCCCGCGCCGCCCTGTTCGCGATGGGATGCCTGGGTCAGCTCGCCGCGCACCGCCGCCTTGCTGGCCAGCTGTGGATGGGCGCGCATCAGCGCCAGCTGCGCCGCCGCGCCGGCGTTCGCCACAACCCCGCACATCGCCGCGTGCAGGCGCTCGATCGTGTCGAACGGTCGCTGCGGCCAGGCGCCTTCGGCGACCCACGGCGAGTGCTCGAAGATCGCGCCCAGCGTGACGGAGAAACCGGTCTGATCCATCGCGTTGAGCTGGGCCAGATTCAATGCCGGCGTCATGGCTGCACTCCGAATGCTGCGGGCGGATGGCGCTGCCGCCAGTGCCGCGCGATATCGATGCGGCGACAGATCCAGACCTGCTCATGCCCCGACAGATAATCGAGAAAACGCTGCAGCGCGACGATGCGCCCCGGCCGGCCGAGCAGCCGGCAGTGCATGCCGATCGACATCATCCGCGGCGTCGTCGCGCCCTCGGCGTACAGCGTGTCGAAGCTGTCGCGCAGGTAATCGTAGAAATGGCCGCCGGTCTTGAAACCCTGCGGACTGGCGAATCGCATGTCGTTGCAGTCCAGCGTGTAGGGCACCACCAGATGCGCGCGGGTGCTGCCATCGGCCAGCGGAACCGGCGTCCAGAACGGCAGATCGTCGCCGTAATAGTCCGAGTCGTACTCAAACCCGCCGTGTTCGACGACCAACTGCCGGGTGTTGGGGCTGTCACGACCGGTATACCAGCCCAGCGGTGCCACTCCGGTCAGTTCGCGATGGATGGCGACCGCGCGCTGCAGATGCGCGCGTTCCTCGTCGATAGGCAGGGTCTGGTAGTGGATCCAGCGCCAGCCGTGTGAGGCGATCTCGTGATCCTGCTGCAGGCAGGCGTCTACAAACTCCGGCTGGCGCTGCATCGCCATCGCCACGCCGAACACGGTGAGCGGCAGAGCGCGCTGCTCGAACTCGCGCAGAATGCGCCAACCACCTATGCGCGAGCCGTATTCGTAGATCGATTCCATGCTCAGGTGACGGTCCGGATAGCAGGCCGCACCGATGATCTCGGAGAGGAACTGCTCGCTGCCGGCGTCGCCGTGCAGCACGCAATTCTCGCCGCCTTCCTCGAGATTGAGCACGAACTGCACCGCAACCCGCGCGCCGCCCGGCCAATCGGCCTGCGGAGGATGGCGGCCATAGCCCAATAGGTCGCGGGGATAGTCTCGAGTGATCGGCATTCCGTTACAGCGGTCGGGCCCTCGTTAGGCCGGGGTGCCAGTCTTGCGTGAGTGGGCGGGTGACGCAACCATGGCGGCCTGATTCTTCACGCCGACGCGCGATGGGCCTGGCGCGCAATGCGGACAAGCCAGCGTGGCTTGACCGTAGCCCGTCTAAGCGCCTGTTCACGATCTCCGCATACTCCGCGCTGGGGCGCAACCCGTCGGGCTGAGCCCCAGAACGCGCGGCACTGCGTCCTCTCCTTCTTGTGCCGCACGTTCTGGGGCTCAGCGCATACCATCCGGAGATCGTGAACAGGCTCTAAGGATTCCCGCAGATGACCCGGGATTTTGTCAAGGGCTGGGCGCAGGCCGCAGCGCGTGGATCAGGGTGAATCGCATGACCGCCAACTGTGGGCCGC
>JAYUIZ010000222.1:0-7892 GCA_043765595.1 Lysobacter sp.
ACCGCCTCAAGCGTCGTGCCGTGATCGCGGCGCAGCGTCAGATCCATTTCAAGCCAGTACACCGCGCCGGCCCAATACACGCGCATGGTGCCTCCGCGCTGGCGACCCATCGCATCGAGCGTCGGCCCACCTCCCACCGCCTCACCGCGGCGGAAACCGGCATCGAGCTTCTGCCAAGCCTCTTCCGGCGCCAGCAGCCCGGCACGCGCGCGCAGGAGATTCTGGTGATAACTGGCCAGTCCCTCGGCCAGCCAGCGCCCGCGCACGCCCAGATACGGATGCGCCAGATGCGAGAATTCGTGCACCGCTGTCCAATCCGCGCGCAGTTGTTCATAGCCCGCATCGCGTCGCACGTACAGCAGGACCGCCACATCGCCATCCCGCGACGTCTGTCCCCACGGCACCGGACTGCTGCTACGACTCTGCATCTCGCGCACTTCGACCCGCGCCGAGCGCAGCGGAAAGCGCCCGGACGGCAACACCGTTGCGCGCGCGGCTTCTTCGGCCCAACGCTGCAGCATCGCGATGCGCATGGGGTCGTCGATACCGAACACCTCGACGCTCAACGCGGTTTCGCCGGCACGTATCGTGCGCGGATTCGCAAATGCAGGGTCCGCAGTCTCGCGCGCGGACACCCCCGCGAAGGACAGCAGCACAATCAGACAGACGATGAGTGTGGGATGTGGACGCATGCGCTTTGGAGCAGTCTGCCCCAGCGAAGCTCGACGCCCAAGTGCCGATGGTATCGGCGTTCTGTAGGAGCGACGCAAGTCGCGACGCTCTTGATCTTCATTCCTGTGAAAGCGGAAATTCGTGCTTTCAAAAATACAGGGCACATCGATCAGGAGCCTCCCTCCCTTTTGCACCGCGAAGGAAAAGCTACGCTCTAGACCTTTACCTTAACCACCCGGCTGAGGCGGTCCACCCATAATTCCACCTTCGGAGTTTTCTCCAGTCGTGAACAGCAATCGATACTCAGTCATGCCGCCGCCCAAAGGCATTTTATGATGGACTGCGACCTGCGTTGGCAGCTTCAGTTTCTGTTGCAAATTATCACGCCAAGGCACATACCATGTTGGGTCATCCGAACGGATAGTCGCGATGCACATTTCGGTAGCGCATGAGATCCGATCCAGTGTGCGCCCCCCGGCCATCTCCGCCAGCGTTTCTTCAAGAGCGACTCTGTACGCGGAAGCCAACTCATTTTTTCCACCCGCGTTCTGCGCATCGAATGCGGTCAGCAATTTATCGAAATTGGCAGACTTGATCATGTCCGTGGCGCGCTGATTCACCGCACCATTCGTAATGTGAGTTGCCTCGATGGGCATAAAGTTTTCAGAAGAAGTGCGGCCAGCCGATTTGCTTTCAGTGCAAGCAGATGCGGCAACCGGATCAACCGCAGCGCTGGTTTTTTCCGGTGCGGACAGTTCACTTGCTTGCGGAGCATCGGTAGTTACCTGTGAAGGATCTATACGGTTCGCATCTGTTTCCACAAGCTCTAAGTCTGATTTTGAACACGCGGAAACAATCAGCAATGCAGCGATCAGTGCGCCGACTGTCTTTTTCTTGAAGTGAGCCATTAAAAAATTTCCTTGTGCAGCCATTCCAATATGGTGAAATACAGACCGATTGAAGCTCGGCGACGCCGGAGACCGGCGGACACGCGCGCCGATCGCCGGACGACACCGATGGCATGACGGTTGTTCAGTCACCGACGGTTTCGGCGTCAACGATATCGACAGCCCCACCACCAGAATCACGCACCATCCAGTCACTATTCGGATAAGTAGTCACGACGCACCTGTTCGGACAGCTGTAGGTCACACCGTTTAAAGTGACCGTATTTGCGGCCATAGCCGCCATCGTCACGACAGTCATCGCCGCCCCAGAAACCACCAACGCCATATTCTTCTTGAACATTTCGTTTGCCTTCGATGCCGGCTCCTTGCCAGCGCACAAACTCTCCTGCCCCTGATTCCACTGTCAATTCAGTTCCAACATCGGCGGCAGCGGGCAATGCAGCACGCCGCAGACTGTCCGCAGCAACTCCGCTTCGTTCACGCTGATCCGGCCGTCATGGCTGACCGCTGCGGTGACGGCTTCAACCATCAACTGCTTGGCGGCAGGATTCAATCGGTTGAGCACCGGCCACACCGCTTCCAGCGCAAGCATGCCTTCCGGCGGCGGCGCGTAGTCGATGTGTTCGCGCGGCAGCACGCGCTGCAGGCCGGCGAGGTAGGCGCGCAGGGCGTCATGCGGATTGTCGTGGCCGGCCTGGGCGATCAGCGCCAACAGGATCGCAGCCTCGCGCTTGGCTTCGTCGACTGTGCTTCGGCCGAACGGCGTGTGCCGCGAGGGATCCATTGATTCGCGCAACTGATGCAGCAGCAGCGTGCCCAAACAGTATTCGAACACCGACACGTGGCCATCGGTATTGACCACCGCGTGGATGGCATCGAGGACGATGTTGAGCTCCGGGCGCGGGCGCAGGCGCAGCACCGGGAAGGCCAAAGCGGCCAGCGGCAGGCGCTGCATCGGGTGCAGCGCACCGAGTTGTTCGCTGCGCATGGCCTGGGCGAAGACCGCGGTCTCGCGGCCCAGCCGCGCGGCGATCTCGGCGTGCTGCTTGCCCTGCACCTTGGTGTTTTCGTCGAGCAGCAGCGCCAGCATCAGCGCCACCACGTCCTCGCGGTTCCCAACCAGCGCGCGCAGCGATTCGGGGATGGTGGATACGATGACATCGGCGCGGCGATAGTCGTCGACTGTCGGGTGCGCAACCTGCGCCACCACCATCGGCGGACTGACGTTGAATTCGGCATCGGCGCTCGGCAATCGCGATGCGTCGCGATCGTTCAGACCCAGCCGCGCGTCCTCCTCCAAGCCGTTGGGCGGCTGGCTGAGCCAACGCTGTTGCAGGCTCGCGAGCTGGTCCTTGCGGAAGCTTGGGTCCAGTGCCTGGATCCGCTGCAACAACGGTGGATGAGTCGCGAATATGCCGCCGAGACCGACGCCATCGCCGAACAGCATGTGGCTGACTTCCTCGGCGTCGCTGGCGCGTTCGAGTTTCGCACCTTCGCCGACGCCGCCGATCTTCTTCAGCGCGCCCGCCAGTCCCGCGGTCTGGCGGGTGAACTGCACCGCCGAGGCGTCGGCGAGCACTTCCCGGGAACGACTGACGCCGGCCTTGATCATCCGCCCGAAGAACAGACCGATGTAACCGATGGCCATCGCCGCCAGCGCAGCCACCAATACCGCGCCGGCGCCCTTGTCGCGGCCGCCGAAACGGCCGTGCTCCAGGATTTTGCGGCCGATCAGCCCCAGCATCAGGATGCCGAACAGCACGCCGACAAGACGGATGTTCAGGCGCATATCGCCATTGAGGATGTGGCTGAACTCATGCGCGATCACGCCCTGCAGCTCGTCGCGGTTGAGCCGGTCCAGCGCGCCGCGGGTGACCGCGATCACGGCATCGGACGGCGCATAGCCGGCGGCGAAGGCATTGATGGCTGCCTCATGTTCGAGAACATACAGCTTGGGCATCGGCACGCCCGAGGCGATGGCGATCTCTTCCACGACGTTGCGCAGCCGGCGCAGCTGCTGGTCGCGGGGCTGTTCGGGTACGGGCACGCCGCCCATCTGCAGCGCCACCGTCTCGCCGCCGCCGCGCAGGCTGGCGATACGGTACAGCGAGCCCAGGGCAATGATCGCGACCGTGACCAGCGAAGCGACGACCAGCAGCGCGATGGTCTGCCCGGGAGTGGCCTCATCGCTCACGCCGACTGCGATCAGCACCGCGATATCGACCGCACACACGATCGCGAGCACCGCCAGCACGAACAGCAGCATGAGTCGGATGGAGGCCTTGCGCGCGGCGGCCTGATGTTCAAAGAAGTTCATGCTTGAGCCTGGACTGGCGATTATTGAAGATGCAAGCGTACGACTGTCATCGCGCCGGTTAGAACTGCACCTTCGGCGCGTCGCGCATTTCCGGCCTGTCGGCCGGGATCACAAGCTGGGTAGCGGCCGGGAAATCAAACATGCCGGCGATCACGCTCGACGGGAACACTTCACGCTTGTTGTTGAATGCCATCACCGCATCGTTGAACGCCTGTCGCGCGAACGCGACCTTAGTTCTCGGTGCTGGTCAGCGCTTCGGTGAGCTGCATCATGTTCTGGTTGGCTTTCAGGTCGGGATACGCCTCCGCAACGGCGAGCAGACGGCCCAGACCCGCGTTCAGCTGGCCCTGCGCGGCAGCCAGAGTCGCCATGGCCTCGGGATCGCCAGGATTGGCCTTCGCCGCGGCCAAGCCCGACTGCGCCGCGCTGCGGGCCGAGATCACAGCGTCCAAGGTTTCGCGCTCGTGCTTGAGGTAGCCCTTGACGGTCTCGACGAGATTGGGGATGAGGTCGAAACGCCGCTGCAACTGGACATCGATCTGGGCGAACGCATTCTTGTAGCCATTGCGGGATGTGACCAAGCCGTTGTGGGCACCTACGCCCCAGAGCACGCCAGCCACCAGAATTGCTAGCAGTATCAATAAAATAACCATCGAATCTCACCTTGTTCATGCAAATGGCGGAACAGGCGCTATGATCGGTCGGAAGAGGCCGGGATGCGGTGGTCGCCAGAGAACGGGCGGGCAGCGCGCTTCCGGACGTGATACTTCCGACACTGACCTGCACGTGAAGCATACGCAGGGGGGGCTCGCGATGAAAGACAAGAACACTCGCCGCAGACAATCGCACCAGCGACGCACGCGTCCCGTCGCGCTGGCTTGGCGCACGGGCATCGTAACGATGCTGTTGCCGCTCGCGACAGGACTATCGGCACAAAGTACCCCGCGCTGGGACAGCAGCAGCCCTGAAGCTCGGGCGTCGGCATTCGGCGTGTATTCGTCAAAGGCGACGATGACGCGTGTCTATCCCGGGGCCGGCCTGCGCGTTGCGCCGCTGGCAGCCGGCTTCAACGTGAGCGAATTTGAAACGCTGGCGGACAATCTCGTCGCCGGCCAGAAAGTGCCGGGCCTCGCAATGGCGATCGTGCAGGGCGGCCGAGTGCTCAGCGCGCGCGGTTTCGGCATCACCGACGTTAACCAACCTGAAACCGTCGACGCCCACACCGTATTCCGTCTGGCGTCGTTGTCGAAATCCTTCGCGGCGACCGCTGCGGGCATGCTCGTCGCCGATGGAAAATTGCGCTGGGACAGCCACGTGGTCGATTACTACCCGACGCTGGAGCTCTCGGATCCACGCGCGGCATTGCAACTGACCGTGGCCGAGGTGCTGAGCCATCGCGTTGGCGTTGGCCATAACGCCTTCGATCGCGATCTTGAGCGCAACGCCGAATACACCTCGCTGGTACAGAAACTTGCCTACACGCCGATGAAGTGTGCGCCGGGCGAGTGCTACGCCTATCAGAACATCGCCTACAGCCTGATCGGTGACGTGGTGCAGGGCGCAAGCGGCGAAGCCTTCGACCAGTGGGTCACGCGACGTCTGTTCAAACCGCTGGGCATGCATGATGCCAGTTACGGCCTGCAAGGCATTCTCGCCAGCCCGCGCTGGGCCAAGCCACACATCCGCGCCGGCCGCGGCTGGTCTGCGGTCACGCCCAAGCCAACCTACTACCGCGTTGCGCCCGCTGCTGGCGTCAACGCCAGCATCAGCGACATGGCCCAGTGGCTGCTCGCGCAAAACGGCTACCGGCCCGACGTCTTGTCGGGCTCATTACTCGCCACTCTGCACGCGCCGCTGATCGACACACCCAGCGAAACGCGCGGCTCGCAGTGGCGGCGCGACCGGCTGAATTCCGCAGGCTATGGCTTGGGCTGGCGCGTTTACGATTACGCCGGCCACCGCGTGGTCTTCCACGGCGGCGCAGTGCAGGGCTATCGTGGCGTGATCGCGCTGATGCCGGAACGTGATCTCGGCGTCGCCATCCTCTGGAACGCCAACAGCACTGCGCCTTCGGGCCTGCTGCCCACGATTCTGGATCGCGCCATCGGCGCTACCCCGCAACGCTGGCTCGAAAGCGAAGTCGAAGCGCTGGACGAAGGTTTATACGCTCAAGGTCTGCCCAAGCTACCGGATACCGCAGCCACGAGTAGCGGCGTCGAAGCATCGGTATCGGACGCAAAGCCGCGTTGATCCAATGATGCGGTAAAGCGGACGCAGTGCTCGCCACTTTGGTGCGGGCCAGTTGAAGCAAAGCCTCGCGCATATTCCGTCAAGCCAACTGCGCAGGAATCGGCCGGCATCAGTGCATTCAAGCTGCAACGTGATCCCGCCATCTTTTACGTAATTCGTAAGCAAACCGGACCAGATCTGAGAGGATTTGGTAATGAAGCGATGCCCTGGATATGAAGGTAACCGGCACTACCGCTTATCACATGGGAGGCTGAAGTGCCGCGCATGCGGTCAGCGTTTCAGCTGGACCTCAATCAGGGATTCGGTTCGCCTGCCGAGTGGAATGAAATAGCGTCTACTGGATCTGTTCGTGTTCGTTGTTTCAGCACCATCCGCAGCGTTTTGGGAGTCCGCGACCGCGCAGCATGCAGGGAACGTTTCTATCGCCTCCTGCACGCCTGTTGCGCCCAAGTCGAGCAGTTGCGGGAGCCGTTCGGAGGCGCGATCGAATGCGATGAAACCACCGTTGGCTGCGCCAGAAAGGGGAAACGCGGCTGGGGTGCTGCCGGCAAGGCGATCCTCTTCGGGCTGATCAAGCGTAAGGGTCGGGTGAGGGCGATGCGGATCCGCGGACATGACCGGGTGTCGATCATGTGGGAGATCGATGCGCATACCACCGAGGGAGCGCTGTAGTACACCGATAAATGACAGGCGTATGCCACGTTGAAGCTCAGCAGCGGGCAGGTGATGGAAGAGGCTCATCTCGGAATCATTTGAGTGCTTTCACGGCTGATGAGGGGGATCAGGCCTTGGAAACAAGTGCTCTGGCGGCATGATCTATATCGTGCATGCCATTTTAATTTGCGGACGTGGTGCTCTGCATGAAAACAGGTTTTCACCTGCGCGAGCTATTCAGCTTCTCCGACTTAGTCGCGGCGGCGACGCTCAAGGGTGCCTTTGGCGATCCGAAGGAGCGGAACGTCACCCTACAACGCCGAAAAAAACCGCCGCGTGTTCCCACTGCGGCCACCGCAGCGCCAGCCGCTAGGACAAGCGCCTGTGCCGTGCCCGTAGAGACCCTGGATCTGGCTGGCGAAGAACCAGCGCTTGGCCCTGCACGTGGAACCTGTGCCGGAGCATGACCAAAAAGGCAGTGGCTGAGCTGGAGCATTTGCACGACAGCACGGTCAAGGACTTGTCCAAGCTGTACATGGCCGAGCAGCAGCGAGGTGCCGGCACGCCAGCGCCACGCGCGATCAGCATTGACGAGATCGCGATTCACAAGGGTCACAACTATCGCGTGGTGGTCAGCGACTTGGAACGGGGCCGACTGATCTGGTTCGGTGACAGTGGCCGCACCGAGGCGGAAATCGGCCTGTTCTTTGCCGAAATCGGGCCGAAAAAGAGCGAAAGGATTGAGGTGGCAGTGATGGACATGTGGCGATCGTTCCGCAACGCAGTCGGCAAGCATGCGCCCAAGGCCGACATCGTGTTCGACAAGTTCCACATCATGCGTCACCTGTCCGATGCGCTCGATCAGGTGCGGCGCGACGAGTACAAGCGCACCTGCAAGGTAGGAATCTGAAAGGACCAGCTGTACACAAAGTCAGTCTCGGCTTGGTGGAGGGATTTAACAACTGCTCTTCGTGAACTCGTGTGGGTAAATTCAGCCCGGATCACAGCTCCGGGAGTTGGCAGGTGAGGATCTTCAAGCGCAGATATTCCTTGTCACGCAGGCCGTAGGCGCGACGTTGAATCACCCGGAT
>JAYUIZ010000223.1:0-2717 GCA_043765595.1 Lysobacter sp.
GATCTGTTGCCGGGCGAGGCGCCCCAGAGCGCATACGTGGCGGCTGTGCCGAGCGCGCTGGCCGCGATGCTGGTGACGGCGGAACTGCGCGCCAGCGAACGCGCCGACGTTTGTCTGTCCGTCGACGGCGCTGATCCGTCGGAGACGGTGCTGACCCAGCTCAAAGCCGGCGACCGCGCGCGCATCCGCCCACAATCCGCCTGCAAGGCCGCGGCGGGCGCAGCGTCCGCATTGTCGATCGACGTGCGCGAATATCGCACCGATGGTTCCGGCAGCGGTACGGTGCGGCTGGAGATCGCCAAGACCGGCACCGACCGGGCGCAAACGGAGACCAGAACGCTCGAAGTGCGCCGCGATGGCCTGGAGTGGGACGTGAAGCGGGCTGTGCCGTAAGGCGCGACTCCATCAAACCGCCTCGCAATTCCGCTGCCCGCCGCGACCATCGGGGCGGGCAGCACAAGCACTTGCCTACTTCGGCTGACGCGGTGCGCTGCGCTCGCCGCGCTGCGCCTTGTGATGGGCCTGCATCTCTTCACGGCTCAGCGTGCCGTCGCCGTTGCTGTCGATCGCAGCGAAGTTCTGCAGCACGCGTTCCCTGCCGGCAAGCTCCTCGCGGCTGAATCTGCCGTCCTTGTTGCTGTCGAGCTGCGCCATGCGGTCGCCGCGCCCGCCTTTGCCACCACCCGCACCGCGCTGTAAGCGCTCTTCGGCGGTAATGCGGCCATCCTTGTTGGCATCAAGCTTGTCGAAGCGTTCGGCGAACTTCGGCGCCTTGGCCGCTTCGCTGCGGTCGATCACGCCGTCCTTGTTGCTATCAAGCTGCGCCATGCGGTCACTGCGACCGCCTTTGCCACCACCCGCACCGCGCTGCGGACGCTCATCGGCGGTGATGCGGCCGTCTTTGTTCGCATCCAGCTTGTCGAAGCGTTCGGCCATCCGCGGATTGGCCGCGGCTTCGCTTCGATCGATGACGCCGTCGCCGTTGGTGTCGATCTTGGGGTGATGGGCTTGCCGATTGGCACCGGGCTGCGCTGGCGTCTGCGCGAAGGTCACGGCCGCCGTGCCGGTCACGGCCAGGCCGAGGGCGATGATGAGGATGGGTTTCATGGCGATCCCTGTGGGTTGTGTTCGGGTTGTGTGCGGGCCGGGTCGCGCGCCGGCTTGGATCATGAAAACGCCCGGACGTGACGTCGGTTGACGCCCGTCGGTCACATTTGCCCCCGGGCCGGGTCTTGCTGATATGCGGGCCGATGGTCCCTGAGCGGTTACCCTTTCCTGATCGAGCCCTCCTTCGCACATGAACGCTACCGTCCTGTCCATCGATGACCTGATCCAGCACGAACTGCCCGCCGCCCGCAGCGGCGATCAGGGCGCTTACGGGCGGATCGTCGTCGCCTGTCAAAACACCATCACTGCAGTGGCGCTGGCGATCACCCGCGATGTAGCGGCCAGCGAGGACATCGCCCAGGAGGCCTTCCTCAACGCGTGGCAGCATCTGGAACGCCTGCACAGCCCCGACAGCTTCCTGCCGTGGCTGCGCCAGATCACCCGCAATCTCGCCCGCGACCATCTGCGCGCGCACCGCAACCAGCCGCTGGACGGCCCGAACGCCGAGCTGGTGATGGCGATGGCCGCCGATCCCGGCCCGCATCCGATGCAGAAAGTGCTGGAAGACGAACGCGAATCGGCGGCATTCGAACTGATCTCGTCGCTGCCCGACGACAGCCGCGAGGCATTGCTGCTGTTCTATCGCGAAGGTCAGAGTTCGCAGCAGGTGGCGATGCTGCTGGGCATCAGCGACGCCGCCGCGCGCAAGCGGCTCTCGCGTGCGCGGCAGTTGGTGCGCGACGACATCCTCAAACGCTTCGGCGACTTCGCGCGCAGTTCGGCACCCTCAGCCGCGTTCACCGCTGCGGTCATCACCACCCTGGGCATAGCCACCAAACCGGCCGCTGCCGCGGGCGCCACCGCCATCGGCACCGCCACCCTCGGCGGCACGCTCGCGGGCAAAGGCCTGGCCGGCGTTGTCGGCATGGGCGGCGTGATCGGCGGTTCGCTGGTCGGCGGCGCCATCGCCGCGCATCTCACCCGCCGCTATCTGCTGGTATTCGCCGACACGCTGGAAGAGCGCGACGCGATTCTGCGCAGCTACAACCTCTATCTATATGTCACGTTGAGCGTGATGTTGGCCGCGTTTCTGGTGATCTGGTGGGTCCCGAGCTTCGCCTGGGCAATGACCGCCGCCATCGCGGCAGAGTGCGCCTCGCTGTGGACACTGCTACGCATCCGCAGCCTGTTGCAGCCGATGATGGCGCGTGACGTCGCGCGCGATCCCGATGGCGCGAAAGGCCGGTACCGGGCCTACAACTTCAGTTACGGCCCGCTCGCCATCGTGGTCTCCGGCCTGCTGTATGTCGGTTCGATGACGATTTTCTATCTGGGCCTGCATTACGGCGCCCAAGGGACCGCCGCGGCAGTCGCCATGCTGCTGGAACGGTTCTTCGGATGAACGCGGCTTGAGTACGGTCTGCACCATCGACGCGCTGATCGGCGCAGAGTTACCTGCCGCACGCAGCGGCGACCGCGCCGCTTACGGCCGGATCGTGGCGGCGTGCCAGAACACTGTGACCGCGGTAGCGCTGGCAATCACCCACGACGTGCCGGCGAGCGAAGACATCGCCCAGGAAGCATTTCTCAGCGCGTGGCAGCACCTCAAA
>JAYUIZ010000224.1:0-2715 GCA_043765595.1 Lysobacter sp.
CCCGCTGCATGGTTTCCGGGCCGTTGCCGATCAGGGTGGCGCCCTTCACCGGCGCGGTGACGCGGCCGTCTTCGATCAGATAGGCCTCGGTCGCCGAGAACACGTATTTGCCGCTGGTGATGTCGACCTGGCCGCCGCCGAAATTCACCGCATACAGGCCGCGCTTGACCGAGCGGATCATGTCCTCGGGCGAATCCTGGCCGGCGAGCATGTAGGTGTTGGTCATCCGCGGCATGACCAGATGCGCGAACGATTCGCGGCGGCCGTTGCCGGTGGCAGGCATGCCCATCAGCCGCGCGTTGTGGGTGTCCTGCATATAGCCGGTGAGCACGCCATCCTCGATCAGCGTGGTGCAGCGGGTCGGCGTGCCTTCGTCGTCGACGTTAAGCGAACCGCGACGGCCCGGCAGGGTGCCGTCGTCGACGATGGTGACGCCCGGCGACGCCACGCGCTGGCCCATGCGCCCGGCATACGTCGATGTGCCCTTGCGGTTGAAATCGCCTTCCAGACCATGGCCGACCGCTTCATGCAGCAGCACGCCTGGCCAGCCGTTGCCCAACACCACCGGCATCGCGCCGGCCGGGGCATCAACCGCATCCAGATTCACCAGCGCCTGGCGCAGGGCTTCCTGGCCGCAACGCTCGGGGCGGTCGCCGCCCAGCAGTTCGGCGTAGTCGTAGCGCCCGCCGTAGCCGGAGCTGGCCGATTCGCGGCGGCCGTTCTGCTCCACGATCACTTGGGCGCTGAAACGCACCAGCGGCCGGATGTCGCCGGCCACCACACCGTCGCTGCGGGCGACGAACATGGTATCGACCGCGGCGCCGAGCGACACGGTGACCTGGCGCACGCGCGGGTCGGCGGCGCGCAGCAGCCGATCGACGCGGCGCATCGCGTCGAGTTTCGCAGCGTTGTCGTAGGCGTCGATCGGATCGGCCGCGGCATATAGCGGCTCGGCAACCGTCATGCCGGTGCGCATCAGCGTCGCCGGGGTGCGGCTATCGCCGTCGCGGGCGATGGCCTTGGCGGTACGCGCGGCTGCCATCAGCGCATCGGCGTTGATTTCATCGGAATACGCGAAACCGGTCTTTTCGCCCGAAATTGCCCGCACCCCGACACCCTGGTCGATCGAGTGGGAACCGTCCTTGATGATGCCGTCCTCCATCGTCCAGCCTTCGCGGCGCGAGTGCTGGAAGTAGAAGTCGCCGAAATCGATACCCGGCCCCAGCAGCAGGCCGAATCCGCGTTCTAGGGCGGCATCATCCAGCCCGGCGGGCGTCAGCAGTCGCGATTCAGAGAGTTGCAGCATCGGGGACATGAAGATTCCGGTGAATGTATCGACAGGACAGGAGTGGTGACGGGCGGCAGCGGTATCAACCCGCGCCCGGTGCGGAACGCGCGGACGGACCGCTGCGTTCGACCACTTCCACTTTCGGGTTTTTCCAAGGCCCGGTGACGCGGTAGTTCTTGGCAGAGGCCTGGCCAAGCGGCTTCTGCAGCACCGCATTGGCGACCGCACCGACCGCGGCGCCGACCGGACCGCCGGCGATCGCACCCACCGCCGTCAACAGATTGCCGGTCTTGGGCAGCACCTCGATGGTCTGGTCGAAAGTCTGCGTGCGCATGTTCGCCGCGCCGCGGATATTGATCGACGCCGCCGGTCCGTTGATGGCGAAATCCTCGCTGCGTGCGCTGCCGCCGCTGAACTTCACGGTGCCGCCGAGTTTGTTAAATGCGAAACCTTTGGAAAAGAAGTCGCGGAAATCCAGAGTGAGGCGACGCGGCAGCTGGGCGATGCTGAGCAGACCCAGGACGCGACCGGTTCCGCCCGGCTCGATCTCGACCAGGCGGCCGTCCTTGACGTTCACCATGAGCGTGCCGTCCAGCGCACCGAGCTGGAACGCCATCGGGCTGCCGGCCCAAGAGGCATCGAAACGCGCATCGCCCTTGCCGCCATCGAGCCGTTCGCCCAGACCGAAATCGTCCAGCAACGCGCCGAAATCGTCGCTGGCGACGCTGGCGTTCAGGCGCGTGCGGGTCGCGGCGCCGCGACCGCTCCAGTCACCAGAAACATCGATCCGACGGGTCGGCGCGCGCGTCTGCAACTGCACGATCTCCATACCATTCGCGGTGGGGCGCGAGCGAAACTGGGTGTCGCCGAGCGCCGCGCCGGCGATGCGCAGATCGTCCACGCGCAGATTGATCGCTGGAACTTTTGAAGGATCGATATCGCCGCCGGCGGAGGACAGCGGCGAGACCCGAGTCGATGTCGATGTCGATGTCGATGTCGTGCCCGCGCTGCGCCAGTGCAGGCGCTGCAATCGCCCGGCGATGCTGCCGCCGTTGGCATCCGGCACCAGCAGCGCGCCGGCCAGAGCCGCGCCTTCAAGCTGCACGCCCAGTCCTCCGCTGGCGGGCACGATCTGCAACCGGGTGTCGGGAAACGCGGCGCCGAGCAGCAGCAGGCGCTCGGCGGTGACATCGGCGCGACGCAGAGGCAGCCGGCTGCCGCCATTGCTGCGGGTCAATGCGACCCAGCCGATGGCGTCCAGCGACGCCGCCCGGCCGCCGATGACCAGACCACTGGCCGGCGGCGCTTCAGCGATGCGGTCGGTGCCGAACGCGGCGCGGATGCCCAGCTGGCCTTGGGTGTCCTTGGCGCGCAGTGCGAAACGCTGTCCGAAGGCCAGCGCGATCTCGCCTTTGCCGATCGGAAGC
>JAYUIZ010000225.1:0-2709 GCA_043765595.1 Lysobacter sp.
GTTTCGACAGCCAGTTCGCCAACGCCCACGGTGAGATCCGTGCCGCGGCCAAGTCGCTGGGGCTGTTCGGGGTGAAATTCCTGCAAACCGACGCCGCGCTCAGCGCCGAGGAACGCGCGCATTACGCGCAGCTGGTCGCGGTGCTGAGCGACTGGGGCGGGCGGGCGAAACTGGGCGATCCCAAACGCGGGCGCGGCACAATCGCCCGGTTGACCTTGGCCGCACGCCAGAGCGGGCTGCGCGAAGAGGCGGATTTCCAGCGCTACGGCATGGACGACAGCCTGCGCCGGCTGAAGCCCGTCGTCGCCGCTCTGAAGGAAAGCCTGCGCGCCTACGATCTGGACCTGGACCGCAGTCTGGACGCGATGACCCTGTCGCTGGTCAGTCAGGAAGGCGACCAGGCCCGGGTGCGCATGCGCTACCCGCTGGACGGCAAAACCGTCGACACCGTGGTGACGGTGGAACGCATCGATGGCCGCTGGTACCTCAGCGATTTCCTGCGCCATGCCCGCGCCGCTGCGGCCGTGCCGGCGGTGCCGGCTGCCCCCACGCCGGCACCCGCGGATGCGCCACTCGACACGCCCCCGGGCACGCCGCCGCTCCTCCCGCCCACGCAAAGCGCGACGACGAAACCGACTTCGTCATAATGGCGGCGATCATGCCGACATCACCGAACCAGCCGACCCTCTTCGACCCCGCGCAGCCCGCCGACGCCACGCAGGCGCCCCCCGCTGCCGAGCTCGCCACCACGCCCGCCGCCACCCATGCCTCCGGGCCTGAAGCCGCACCTGTCGAAGCATTGCCCATCGAAACCACCGCCAGCGACGCCCCCGTGCCGGAACACACCGCGCCGATGACAGCCGCCGCCGCTCCGGCCGCCTCCTCCAGCCCGCCGCCCGCCGGCCCAGCCCAGACCCGCAGCGGCCGTCGACCGTGGTGGGCGGGTCTGTTGGCGAAGGTGCTGGAGCCGTGGATCGAACTGCGTATCGAGCCGCTGCCCGAATCGCTGAACAACGATCCACGCCCGATCTGCTTCGTGCTGGAGGATTACGGGCTGTCCAACGCGTTGATCCTCGACCGCGCCTGCCGCGAGGCCGGGCTGCCGTCGGCGCTGCGGCCGCTGCCAGGCGATCCCCTGAAACGCAAGCGTGCCTACGTCGCGCTGTCGCGGCGCAATGCCAACTCCACGCTGGGGCTGGCCGCGGACATGGCCGTGGACCTCGCCACCGGCAAGCCGCCGAAGATGGCGCGCCCGGCGCGGCGCCATTCCGAAGCGCTAGCGCGGCTGCTCGAAGCCCACCGCGTCGACCCGGCGCTGGACGTGCAGCTGGTGCCGGTGTCGATCTTTGTCGGCCGCGCTCCGGACCGGAACAACGGCTGGTTCTCGGTGCTGTTTTCGGAGAACTGGACCTTGGTCGGCCGCTTCAGGCGGCTGCTCGCGATCCTGCTCAACGGCCGCGACACCTTCGTGCAGTTCGCTACCCCGGTTCCAGTGCGCACCGTCGTCGCCGAAGACCTGCCGCCGGAACGCGCAGTGCGCAG
The DNA here is from genome assembly GCA_043765595.1 of Lysobacter sp. GTDB lineage: Bacteria > Pseudomonadota > Gammaproteobacteria > Xanthomonadales > Xanthomonadaceae > Lysobacter_I. Next base: position 1,543 of record JAYUIZ010000225.1, read on the forward strand.
GGTGTCGCGCGTGCTGCGCACCCACTTCAACCGCATCCGCGAGGCGGTGATCGGCCCGGACCTGTCCACCCGCCGGCTGCTGATCGACAAGGTGCTGTCCTCCGACCCGGTGAAGCAGGCCATCGCCGACACCGCGCGCCGCGAGAACATCAAGGAAGAGGACGCGTGGAAGCGGGCCCACGCCTGCGCCTATGAGATCGCCGCCGACTATTCGCCGCCGGTGGTGCGTTCGGCCTCTTTCCTGCTCACCATCGTGTGGAATCGGATCTACCGCGGCGTGCTGGTGCATCACCTCGATAAACTCAAACAGGTCGCGCCCGGCTATGAAGTGGTGTACGTGCCCAGCCACCGCAGCCATATGGATTACCTGCTGCTGAGCTATCTGCTGTACACGCAGGGCATCGTGCCGCCGCATATCGCCGCCGGCATCAACCTCAACCTGCCGGTCATCGGCACCATCCTGCGCAAAGGCGGCGCGTTCTTCCTGCGCCGCAGCTTCCGCGGCAACGCGCTGTATTCGGCGGTGTTTTCCGAATACGTCGCGCAGCTGGTGGCGGGCGGTTATTCGATCGAATACTTCATCGAGGGCGGGCGCTCGCGCACCGGCCGCCTGCTGCAGCCCAAGGGCGGCATGCTGGCGATGACCATCCGCGCCTACCTGCGCCAACCGGTGCGCCCGGTGCTGTTCCAGCCGGTCTACGTCGGCTACGAAAAGCTGATGGAGGGCAACAGCTACCTCGACGAACTATCGGGCAAGCCCAAAGACAAGGAATCGGTCTGGCAGCTGCTGATGGGCATTCCCCGGGTGCTGCGCCAGAACTACGGCCAAGTGGTGGTGAATTTCGGCGAGCCGATCACCCTCGCCGACATCCTCGCCGAACAGGCGCCGGAGTGGGACGGCAAGCCCGTGGGCGAGGACGAGAAACCGCAGTGGCTGGCCAGCGCCACCGACATCCTGGCCGACCGCATCCAGATCAACATCAACCGCGCCGCCGACGTCAATCCGATCAATCTGCTGGCGCTGGCGGTGCTGTCCACGCCCAAGCACGCAATGGGCGAAGCCGACCTGCTGGCGCAGATCGCGCTGTCGAAAAAATTGCTGGCGGAAGTGCCGTATTCCGACCGCATCACCGTCACCCCGCACACGCCCCAGCAGATCGTCGCCCA
>JAYUIZ010000226.1:0-2702 GCA_043765595.1 Lysobacter sp.
CCGACGCTGGTCGTCTATCTCGCGATTCTGGGTTTGGTGGCGCACGCCGCCATCGAAAATCCGCGCCTGCGACTCAACTTCGATGCATTCTATCTCGAACAACATCTGACACTCACGCTGGTGCTGCTGCTGTTGTTATACGGCGTGACCGCCTCCCTGCACGAACTCGGGCACATGCTGGCCGCTGCCCGGCATGGCATCCGCTCCAAGCTCGGTATCGGCAACCGTTTGTGGAGCTTGGTCGCCGAGGCGGACCTCACCGGCATCCTGACGCTGCCGAAATCGCAGCGCTATCTGCCGCTCTTCGGCGGGATGATCGTCGATCTGCTCAGCATCGCGCTGGTGACCCTGTCGATCCAGTGGCTCATACGGCAAGGACACGACGGATTCGTCATACAGCTCCTGCAGGCGTTGATCTTGCAGATCGTCATATCGATCAGCTGGCAGTTCAATCTTTTCCTGAAGACCGATATCTACTACGTGGTCTGCACGTATTACGGTCATCCCGATCTCGACCGCGCCGCACGGATCTATCTGCAGGATAAACTCCATACTTTGAGCTTCGGTCTTCGCGGCGAGAAATCGGCCGGCATTGAAGGCAAACATCTCGGCGTTCTGCGCGCGTTCGCGGCACTGTGGCTTATCGGCAGGATTTCCGCGCTCGCTTTCCTGGTGCTGGTCCTGATTCCGACGCTCGCGCGGTATTTCGTCCGCGCGCGCGATGCCTTCACCAATCCTGCAACTGCCAGCGCCGCGGCCTACGATGCCGCCGCATTCGCTGTGATATCCATGGCGCTGTTTCTGCTCGGCATGTACATGTGGCTCAGACGCAGGAAATAGGCCGATTGAACAGCTCACAGGAGTCGCAACATGACAGGAGATCCGCCATGACCCGAACGTCCGAATCGTCGCCCGCATCGACACTGTTGCGACTGCTGCCTTCCGCAGACACCAGGTCGCAACTAGAGGCCGCAGCGGGCAAGGCGCCGGATCGTGTTTTCCGGATCGACGTCGATTTCTCGCACGACGGCGCATGGAGCGGCGTGCGGCGACTGGTCGCGGATGCATATCTCGAACTGTCGGCAAACGCGGACGCGGCGCTGCTGGAACGGCACGCTTATGAATTGCACCGGGTGTTGCCCGAATACCGCGACCGGATCGTGCTCAAGCACGCATGCCTGACCGACACGGCTCACGGTTCCGAACGGACACGCAATTTTCCGCTTGATCGCGCGTATCGTCTCGCGCATGGTCTGGTCGGCATGCTACTGCAGTGGAAGCGTACGCTCGCCTCAGGACAGCATTGGATGGTGGTCGTCGAGAATTTTGATCGCGCGCAACACCTCGGCGCGCGGTTCGTCGCCGAGCTGGCGCGGCGCGCCGCACAGGGCGACGACTTCGAAGTGATGGTCGTCGGCGTATCGGAACATGAGGCACTTAAAGCACAGGCACCTGGAATGTGCTTTCTGGAGACGAACAGGACGCTCGCGTCGTTGGGATTGGCGCCATCGCCGCCGCCTTCGCTGAGCGACGAGGAGCGCGAAGCCATCGAAAGACGCCTGGAAGGCAACGACATCCTGGAATGGGAGGATCATTATCCCGCGCTGCTCGCGCACTACAGCGCGAAAGGCGATGCCGCCGAAAGCGCTAGGATCGCACTGCGCGCACTGTGCATCTGCAATCACTATGGCTATTATCACGAATCGGCCAGCTTCGCCGACACTGTGCTGCCGTATTTCGAGTCGATCGTCGGCGACGACCAAGATGCGCGTTGGAACTATATCGGCAACATTTTTCAGGGACTGGCTACAACCGGTGCCGAAGATCGCGCGCTGGAGATCGTATTGACCCTAGCGGAGCCGCACGTGACCCGCGCCGACATCCGCGCACGCATGCACTACCTCTTGTCGATGGCTTACTTGCGTTATACCAAGGCAGCCAACCTGGCGAAGGCGGAAGAACATATCGTCAAAGCCACGGCCGCAATCGCCGAAGCTCAGCCGCAGATGGAGTCAGACGCATATGTTTTTCTCAAGGTCTTCATTGACAATGGGCTCGCATTCCTGCGCGTGCGGCAGGGGCGACAAGCGGATGCGCTGTCGCTCTGTCAATCGGGTTATGCATTACTGACGCAAGTGTTGGGAGAAGAACGGCATCAGCTACATCGTTCGGTGCTGCAGTACAACACCGCGCAGGTCTACGTGATGCTCAATCATGCAGAAGAAGCGATGGAGCACTACCGAAAATCGATCGAGATGGACCCGTACTATTCCGAGTATTACAACGAAGTTGGCAACATCCTGCAGCGCCTGGAACGTTTCGAAGAAGCAAGCACAATGTACGATCGCGCGATCGAATACAGTGCGCCTTATCCGGAAGTCCTTTACAACAAAGGCATCTGCCATGTCGGCCTGGACATGCACGGCGAAGCGATCGAGTGCTTCAGCCGGAGTCTCGAACTGAATCCGGCGCAGCCCGAGATCTACATGCTGCGCGCCGAACTACGTGAGGCCGAGGATCGACTAGACGATGCCATCGCCGATTATGATGCCGCGATAGCGTTATCCCCCGACGCCATCCCGGCGCGGGTCAATCGTGCGGTGTTGCATTTCAACGCCGACCGGTTCGAACAGGCGCTGGCCGACATGGATCATGTGATCGGCATCGACAGCGGCGAGCCGAGTCATTATCTGAACCGCGCC
>JAYUIZ010000227.1:0-7823 GCA_043765595.1 Lysobacter sp.
ATGCTGGAAGTGTCGCTGTCGTTCCTCGACGCGAACCGGACGTATGTCGCGCAGATCTATCGCGACGGCGATGGCGCGGATTACAAGACCAACCGGTTCGCATTCGCGCGCCAGACCCGCGAAGTCACCCGCGCAGACACCCTGAATCTGCAGCTGGGCGCAGGCGGCGGACAGGCGATCCGTTTCGTACCGAAGCGCTGACGCACATGTTCAATCCCGCACCGCGCATTCAAACTGTGGCGATCCACGGACGTCACGTCTGCCATGTCATCGATGATGCACTGCTCGATCCCGATGCGATGGTCGACTACGCCGCACGGCACATCGGCGAGTTCTCGGAAGCCGGGCACAACGGTTATCCCGGCCCGGAACTGCGAATGCCGGAAGGCTTCTCGACGCAGCTGGATGCGTTTTTCGCCGCGCATCTTCGTCGCGCCTTCGATGTACGCCGCACCGAGCGCATGTACAGCCGGCTCGCCATCACCACCACGCCGCCCGAATGTCTGCGGCCCGCGCAGTCGATCTGCCACATCGACCGGCTGAGCGTGGAACCGAAGCATCGCATCGCCGCGTCGGTGCTGTACCTGTTCCGCGACGCGCGCCTGGGCGGCACCAGTTTCTACGGCCCCAATCATCCGCCCGAGGTGCTGCTGCCGATGATCGCCGATGCGAACGTGCTGGATCGCGATGCGTTCCGCGAACGCTACGGTATCGATGCTGGCTACATGACTGCATCCAACGCATGGTTCACCAAGCTGCAGACCGTGCCGGCGCGCTACAACCGCATTATCTTTTACGAAGGCACCGTGTTCCACAGCGGCGAGGTGGCGCATCCGGAGCTGCTGTCCTCGGATCCGCGCGCGGGGCGTCTCTGTCTCAACGGCTTTTTCACCTGCCGGCGCACTCTGGCGCCGGGCTGACCCATCTGCTGGAGCGTTGTCCGATGGCATCGATGTCCGTTGTTCGCTGCGCAGCGCTGATGTCGCTGCTCGCTGTGTCCGCTGTGCATGCAAAAGAGATTGTGGCGGATTGCGATTCCGCGCGTGTCGATGCATTGACGCTACCCGTTCCCGGACTCGCGCACGATGGGCTGCGGGTGCGCGTGTTCCTGCCGGTGGACTACGACCCGAAGGCGGACATCGGCTACCCGGTGCTGTATCTCAACGACGGTCAGGATGCCGAAGCAGTGGCGCTGCAGGCGACGCTGGACGACATGATCGGACGCGGCGAGATTCGGCCGGCGATCGCGGTCGCGATCGACATGCCGGCAGCGCGCATGGCGGCCTATGGCTTTTCAGATCGCGCCGAACAGCACAGTCTGGTGGCGACGACGCGTCATGGCGATGTGGGCGCGCAGGCGCATGCATATTCCAAATGGGTGGCGACGCGACTGGTGCCGACTATCGATGCCCGCTACCGCACCCGCGCACGCGCCGAAGCGCGCACGCTCCTCGGCTGGTCGCTGGGTGCGGCCAACGTACTGAATCTTGCCTGGCAGTATCCGGAGGTCTTCGCCAACGTCGGTGCGTTTTCGACATCGCTGTGGCTGTCGGCGCAGCGTGGAAGCCCCGCGGATATCGAAGCCGGCCGCATAGCGCAAGGCATGATCGCGCGTGGCCAGTACCACCCGGGCAGCCGGTTCTTCTTCGCAGTGGGCGACGCCGAAGAAACCGACGACCGCGACGGCGATGGCGTCATCGACGTGCTCGACGATGTCCGCGATCTGATCGACGGCTGGCGCGTGCCCGGCGAAGCGGAGCCGCGCGCGAAAGGCCTGCGACAGCTCGGACATTCGGTGAATACCGATCACGCGACCAGGGCCGGCCGCGCCGATGTTTCGCTGCTGGTACTCGCCGACGGCAGGCACGAACAGACGTCGTGGGCAAAGATGCTGCCGTCGTTCCTGCGCTGGGCCTATGCCGTGCATGCGCCGCCGCTGAACGCGACAGGCGCGACGGAAAGCTGGCATCGCGTGCCCTCGCGGTATGTGGATGCGCGCGACGTCGATGTCTGGCTGCCGCCGGGCTATGGTCGCGATCCGGAACGGCGCTATCCGGTGCTGTACATGCACGACGGCCAGAACCTGTTCGATCCATCGCTGAGCTACACGGGCATCGACTGGGATATCGACGCTGCGATGACCCGGCTGATCGAAGCCGGCGACATCCGAGAAGCGATCGTGGTCGGCATCTGGAACACGCCGCTGCGATTCGCCGAATACATGCCGAACGCGCCGGTGCGCACCGAGACGGTTGGTAGCGGCATTGAGGGCCGCCCCATCGGCCGCAGCGAAGACATCCGCTCGGACGAATACCTGCGCTTCCTGGTCGAAGAGCTGAAACCTTTCATCGATGCGCAGTACCGCACCCAGCCCGGCCGCGACGACACCTTCGTGATGGGGTCGAGCATGGGCGGTTTGATCTCGCTGTATGCAACCGCGCGGTATCCCGAAGTCTTCGGCGGCGTGGGCGCGGTGTCCACCCACTGGCCGGCCTGCGACGGTTGTGTGATCGACTGGCTCGCCGCGCATCTGCCCGATCCCAAAACGCACAGGCTGTATTTCGATCACGGCACTGCGGGGATCGACGCAGGGTATGCGCCGCATCAGCTCCGGATGGACGCGGCCCTGCGCGATGCCGGCTACGTCGAAGGCCGCGACTGGCTCAGCCGCCGCTTCGACGGCGCCGAACACAACGAAGCGGCCTGGCGCGCACGTATCGATATTCCGCTGCGCTTCCTGCTGGGGCGATAACGCGTAGGCACATCACTTCCTTAGTTTAGGTTGCGGCTCGTCTTCCGCAAGGTCAGCGTCCGGTGACTGCTCCATCTCGCGCAGCAGATCATCGAGCGCCTCGAGATCGTCCGGCACGGTTTGGTCGTTGCCGCGCGCCAAGACCTGGGTGAGGTTGTCGCAGCCGATGCGCACGCCGGCCGTGACGGATGGTTTGTCGGGTTGGCACCATCGCCACGCGCATGACGGCATGCGCGAATAGCTGCGCTATCGCATCGCTCAGTCCCGTCGCACTGCCTGCTTAAACATCCATCGCGTAGCCTGAATTCGCTGCCCTGCGCCTTTGTCGCCGCCGTCGTGGCGGCGTGGGTGTTGGTGGCGTACCGAATACCACATGGACTCAAGGAGAACGCGATGAACGTGTACATCATGCAACTGAATGCGCTGCGCGCTGGGATACTGACCGTGGCGATGCTGACGCCTGCGATGGCTTGGGCCAGCTGCTGCGTTTCGGATGATAAGGGCGCGCCGAATGCCGCGCGCGGCTTGGGCGAATCGTCCCCGGCCGCTCCGGATCTTTCCGCTGATGCGGCGTGGCAGGTCTACGAATTCGAGCGCGACGGTATTCGCTACACGCAGGTCAACGACAGCGCAGGCACTGTGCGTGCCGCCGTGGGCCGGATCGGCGGGACGGCGTGGGTGTTGCCGATCGGTCGCGACGCAGATCGCGTGCTGTTGCCCGGCGATACGTTGCCGGCCGGGAATACGCGCGTGCTGCTGCGCTCGGGGGAGGTTGAGGTCGTACTGATCGAGAACGGTACGACGCAATACTGGTGGGTGCGCGTGCTGACGTCGGCGGACTAAGCCATGGGCTGGGGTTCGGACATCAGGAACCCGATACGGTGCGTACGGCGGTGCTTGAAGGTGCCGCCGTACGCCCGCGCCAGCATGTCCAGTTCCTGCAGTGCGCGCTGCGCCGCTGGCGTGCGCTTGAATGGTGCCGACGGCACGCAATCGACGAAGACCGTAAGGCCCATGCGCCCGCGCTTAAGCCAGCCTCGCATTTGGATGGTGAATTCAGTGGGCTCCATGAGGGTCAACACGTCCATCGCGCTGCAGATCGCCCGGTAGGCGGCCAGTTGTAGTGGCACGCTGAGCCGCTTGGGCGATTTCCCGACCAGGATCAGCCGCAGGCGGGCGCGGCCTTGCCAGCGCTCGCCGAACGATTCCGACAGCAGCACCGCATGCAGCCCATAGGTCTCGATCTCGAAGGGATAAAGCAGTTCGCTATGCCGCAGCAGCGCACGCGATGACTCCACGCCCGTCGAAATGGCATCCATCGCCTGCCGGTATAGCCCCTCGTCTTTGAGCGTCTGTGCTACCGCATTCCTATACGCATCCAGGTCGTCGCGGGCATAAGCGAGCAGCAACGCTTTTTCCCGATAACGTTGCTCGAACGATTGGAAAATGGAGCGCACCGCTCCCATCGTTTGCATATCGAATTCTTTGTGTTGCTGCTGTAGTTGCATGGCGAGCAGTTCACCGCGCAGCGAATCGCCTGAGCGTTCGTGCAACTTAGAAATGCGAATGCCCACCATCAGTAGCCCGCCCGACGTGGCCGCGAGTGCCGTCTGGGCGATTAGTACAACCGGATCAGCGGTGCTGATTGAATGAATTTCTGGCAATGCCAAAGAAATAGCAAAATTGACGAGCATCGTGCCCACAGCGGCGCCGTGCCAGCCGTGGAGGGTAGTGAGATAGACCAACGGAAGCAGCATGAATACCAATGGTAGCAGGCGAATCTCGGTTCCTATCTTGACTGGAATCATGGCGGCTCCGTAGAGCGCGACCACCATCAAGACTGCGATGGCTAGAGTTTGCGCGATGTGCGTGCGTGTATTGCGCCATTGATGGCGTTGTTGCCAAAGCAAGCAGGGCAAGATAAGCATCAGGATGCCGAGAAAATCACCCACGCAAAAACTGATAAATCGCTCGATGGTGAATGTCGGTGTCGGGCCTTGCAGAGCAATGTTGATAAGCCTGCCTGCGATAGTCGACCATAAGCAAGCCGCGAGCGCGATCAGTGGAAGCTGTCTTACGATGAATTGGCGATCGGTGAATTTTTTACGGATGTAGAATGGCAAGATGGAGATGAAGGTAACGAGAAGAAATGGGCTGAAATAGGCCCACTGCGCAGTGTACTGATCTACCTTCGGTGCGCGGATGTTGAGCAGTGCCGCGGCATCGCCCGCGAACACATAAGGCCAATAGCGCATCGGTACCAACAACAGGCACGTCAAGCGTAATCCGGCCGGCAAATACCACTGATCAACTGAGAACCGCCACAGAATCGAAAATCCGATGGAATAGGCAGCGGCTATCGCGAAGCCCCGGCCGACCGTTTTCCAAGTCTGTGCGTCCATACAACTCCCTGTTCCGTCTGCCCGCAAAAAACGCTTAATGTCTTACGTAGAAATGACCATCTTGTCAACGGCTTCGCCGTCTCACCGGTGGTAGGTTACAGCCAGCCCGCCACTACGCCGCGCAACGTGAGCTCCGGCATCGTGGGTTCTTCGACCAGGATGCGGTCCTTGTCAGACTCTTGCATGCACAACACCCAGCCTTCGCGGCGAATCTGGATGCGGCGGATGTGCGGCCGTCCGAACAGGGTGAAGGCGTAGATCGCGCCATCGATCACCCGCTCCTGCGTCAGCGTGCGCACATCCACCAGCACCACGGTGCGCGCCGCAATCAGCGGTGCCATTGCGTCGTTGGGCTGAAACGTCCAGCGCACTTCGTCCAGCGGCGTCATGCCGATTTTCTGACGCACCAGGAACTCGGGCAGAAGTATGAAACCGGGGCCATCGCCATAGTCGAACGAATGCAGCCGATCCACGGCAACGTGGTCGTTGGGCACCGTGCCGGAGCCGATGCCATCGCGCGGTATGCAGCCGGACAGCAGCAGGCGCGCATACGGTTCGCTGATCCGTTCCGGGGGGACGCCCAGCATCTCCGCGACGGCCGGCGCACGACCGGCCGGAATGGGGCGCCGGCCGGTGCGCCACTGCGAGACGTAGTTGTCCACCACGCCCGCGCGCTTGGCGATATCGCTATTGCGCGTTTTGGTGGCATCCATCGCTTCGATGAAGGCTCGGGTGAATCTGTCCATCGCGGGCATGGCCCCTCGGTGAGAGATGCGAAGCGTATATCAAAAGGTTGTTGACATTCAAATGGTAGCGGCGCTAATAATTTCAAAACAGGATGCTCAGCCGGGCGGGGTCGCTGCCTATCACTTTGCGAGGAATGCAGGATGCTGGTGCTGACATGCCGGGTGGGCGCAAGCCTCCGCATTGGCGATGAGATTCACGTGAGCTTGCAGGGCCGCCTGCGCAACCGCGTCACGGTGGGGGTGATTGCCCCGGCGTCGGCGTCCGTGATGCTGGACCGCGCCTGTCTGCAGCCGGTGATGCTGCCCAGCGGGACAGGCTGGTACCTGTTCTCGCTCTTGGGCGTGCGTCGCTTCCGGGTAGGCGATGTCGAAGTGGGCGTATGGGTGCCGGGCGAAGAAGTGTCTTCGGCCACCGATTGCGACGACGTGGTCCATGTCGGCATCATTGCCCCGCAGCCGATGCGAATCGCATACGAACAGGCGCGCGTCGGCACAACCACGTTTGGCGATCAGTGGCGCTCGTCAATCAACAATCACTGCCACTGAGGCTGCGCATCATGCTCACTCTGACCCGCCGGGTCGGCGAAACCATCTATATCGGCGACCACATCACCGTGACCGTCTACGACAAACTGCGCTACCACCTCATGCTGGCCGTGTTGGCACCGCCCGGTGTGCATCTGGGTTTCGGCGGCAACCGCATGCGCGCGGTCGCGCTGCCCGACGGGATGGGGTTCTACCTGCTGATCCTCTTGGACCGGGATGCGTTCACCGTAGGCGAGGCCCGCGTCAGCGTTCGGTTCAAGCCTTCGTTCCTCGGCGTTGCAACACTGCGGGCGCAGCAGGTGCGAGTAAGCATTGATGCACCGCGATCAATCGAAGTGCATCGGGAGGAAATCTATGCGCGCAAGCTGCTTGATGCAGGCGGGCGACTTCCGCCGATATCGGTCCCCGAATGGCTGCGCCGCGCGAATCTGTCGGTCTCCTGTCGTGCAGCTGCGTGAATGCTGCATCAGCAGATTTACCTGTTCCCCGGGAAGTCCATCACCATCTATCCACAATGGTTTTTCGAGCTGGCGATAAATGCGGCGCGCAGCCTGATGTTGCTGCTCCTGCTAATATTCTGTTGACACAGCGGGCAGCGTGCTGGGCACAAAGTTGGAAGCTTAATAGGGAATGCGGATGAAAAAGTTCATCAATCTGTTGCTGCTGTCAACGGCACTCTTCCTGCAGGCAGGATGTTTGCTGTCCGCGCCGTCGCCGGCCGCGAAGTCGGCGCACACCCGTAGCCTGGAAAAATGGTATCCCGACAAGGGGGCGCAGGCGCTGGCCGTTGCCGCCGAGTTCGGCGACGCCGCCGAAATGCGCCGGCTGATGAAAGTGGAGGGCGTGAACTCGGATAAGCATTTTTCACCGGAAGGGATGCCACTGATCGCGTGGCCGATCTACACGAAGAACCCTGCAGGCCTCAAAGCGATGCTGGAGAATGGTGCGGACCCTAATGCAGCCGTGGCTTATCCACTGCCGCTAGATCGCACCCCAAGAAATAACGACAACGCAATGGTGTGGGCTGCCAAGCAGGAAGACACAATCTACCTGCAGTATCTCTTGGGTCACGGCGGCGATCCAAATACTCGAAATGTCAACAACGAAACGCTGCTGTTTCAAGCGTTCATCTGGCACGATCAATGGCGGAACGTGCAGTTGCTGGTCGAGCGCGGGGCCGATATCAATGCAAAAACTCGCGTAACTACGATTCTGCATGACTACACAGGCCGCGGTGCATTCGAAAAAGCTTACTGGTTGCTGGAGCATGGCGCAGACCCAGTGCCTAAGAGTCCCTTGCCGCCAGGCCAAGACCATCGTTCGCTCATCATCGAATCAATTTTCTGGAAGCCGATGAAGGCAGGCAAAGGTCGCGAA
>JAYUIZ010000228.1:0-2699 GCA_043765595.1 Lysobacter sp.
CGATCGGGTGCTCCGGATCGCGCGCCAAATAGGCGCCGAACACCGCCTCGTGATCGAACTCCGCGAAACCGGCGTCGGCCATCACCTCGGGCAGCGACAGCCCCTGCGCAGCGAAGGCTTCGGCCACGCCCTCGGCGGTCTGCCGGTGCCGGCGCATGCCGCCTACCACCACCGACCGGAACCGATGGCCGCCGCGCGCCAGCCAATCGCCGAGCCGGCGCGACTGCAGTCGTCCGCGTTCGGACAGGTTGTCGTAATCGGCAGCGCCGTAGCTCGCCTGTCCGTGGCGGACCAGCAGCAGACTCATCCGCGACGCCCCGTCGGCCTGCGATGCGTCGGATGAATGATCGAAATCGATGGAATCATGATGGGCGAGGCCACGATAGGCGAGGCCACACTAGGTGATGCCTCGGTAAACAAGGAAACGATAGGCAAGCGCAGGCACTCGATTGAACGTCCACGGCATCGTACGCGCCGGGTCATGCCGGTCAAGCTCGGAGTGCGTAGCAGCGATTTTCCAGCTGGACGTTCGGCTGCGCCATCGATGTATCGGGTTTCAGCCTGCCACCGGCAACGACGGCCATTGCGCGATCCGTATCCCGACATCGCATATTCGACTTCGTCGGTCACACGTTCTCGGAAACCGGCCGCAGCCGGATCACCAGCACTTCGCCACCGCCGTCCAGCGCGAAGCGCGCGCGCGCCGTCGTCGCACTCAACAACAGCGTGTCGCCCATCGCCGCGGCTTCGCGATCGCTGTCGTTGGCGGCGCGGGTCTGGCCGGACAGCACATGCACGGCCCAGGTTTCGCCCGGTTCAACGAACATCACCATCGAACCCACTAATGGACGGTGCCAGAGCTCCGCGTCGATGCGGTCGCGGCGCCACATCAGATTGAAATCGTGGGTCGTGCCGTCGATCAGTTCGCCGGATACCGCGCGTTCGCCCGCGAATCGCACGCGGCCGTGCGGCGGTTCGACCTCGCGCACCTCACCGTTGTCGAAGCGCAGGCGCAGGCCATTGCCCTGCAGCAAAACCAGTTCGCGGTCGATACCCGCAAAAGTGGAAAACGGTCCGTCGCATTCGATCTCGGCGATCGACAGGCGCCAGTCCCAGTCGTCTGCGGCCTCGGGACGGACAGTAGAAGGCCAGCGCAGGATCTCGCGGGTCCAGCCCAGACCATTTCGCCAGCGTTCGCGGCGGTAATCATGTGCGGGAATCAGGCACAGGCGAGCGGACATTCGGATCTCCGGGATCAAGCCAGCGAGTGTAGCCGAGCGCTTGATCGCCAAAATACCGAAGGCCGCGATCGCTCGCGGCCTTCGGCGCCGGTGGGACTGGGTGCGGGCGCTGCGTGGAAGCGCTGCGTGGATCAGCGCTTCTTCGGGGCCGCCGCCGGTGCCTTGGCGGTGGCGGCGGGCTTGGCGGGCACCACCGCGCCGCCGATCACGATCATGTCGCGGTTTTTTTCGACCGTCTTCAGGCCGATGCCGTCCACCTGCGCCAGTTGCTCGGCACTGCGGAAGGCGCCGTGCTGTTTGCGGTAGGCGACGATGGCTTCCGCCTTGCTGGGGCCAACGTTGACCAGCACGCGGTCGAGGGTGGCGGCGTCGGCGATATTGATGTTGACCTTCTCCGCAGCGAAGGCGCTGCCGGCGAGGGCCAGCGACAGGGCGGTGGCGGCGATCAGGGACTTGAGATTGAACAGGTTCATGGCATTGCTCCTGGGTTGGATTGATTTGATTTGATTTGGTTTGTGTTGGTCGGGTCGTCGCGGCCGTCGGCCCTTTCGGTGTGCGCCGGTGCGTTGCGTCGACAGGGACAGTGTCCGGATTCGACCGGCCCGGCCACATCGCCGAATCACCCGCCCAAGGGCCAGCCGATGCCTCACGCGAAGGTCGGAAAATTCCTACAGACCCGCCTGCCCGCCGCTGGCCCAGGGGAGTCGATCGGATGGGGGGAGTACAATGGCGGGACTCTTCAACATCGGTTCCCAACGCCATGGCCATCCGCAACGTCGACCCGACTTCAACCCAGCCCGCTTCGATCCAGACGTTCATCGATACCAAATGGGACGACGAAATCGTCCCCCAGCTGGTCGAATACATCCGGATCCCGAACAAGTCGCCGATGTTCGACAGCGACTGGGCCGCGCACGGTTACATGGACGCTGCGGTGACGTTGATGGAAACTTGGGCGCGTGCACAGAACGTCGCTGGGATGCAGGTCGAAGTGGTGCGCCTGGAAGGCCGCACGCCGCTGATCTTTATCGACATCCCGGCCAGCGCCGATGCCAGCACCGGCGAAGACTGCGTGCTGCTGTACGGGCACCTAGACAAGCAGCCGGAAATGACCGGCTGGGACGACGACCTGGGCCCGTGGAAGCCGGTGATCAAGGGCGACCGCCTGTACGGACGCGGCGGCGCGGACGACGGTTACGCGATCTTCGGCTCGATCGCCGCGGTGCAGGCGCTGCAGGAACAGGGCGTGGCGCACGCGCGCTGTGTGGTGATGATCGAAGCCTGCGAGGAATCCGGCAGCTACGACCTGCCCGCCTACGTCGACCATCTGGCCGCGCGCATCGGCAGGCCGTCGCTGGTGGTGTGCCTGGATTCCGGCTGCGGCAACTACGACCAGCTGTGGTGCACCACCTCGCTGCGCGGCCTCGCCGGCGGCAACCTTACCGTCAAGGTGCTGAG
>JAYUIZ010000229.1:0-7822 GCA_043765595.1 Lysobacter sp.
CCTCCTGTCGCCGCTGCGGCAACGGTCTCGATGCCGGCTGCGCAGTCGCGCAGGAAACCCGGCCGCAGCAGCAGATCTTCAGGCGGATATCCCGACAGCGCCAGTTCCGGAAACATCACGATATCCGCGCCGTATTCGTCGCGGGCCTCGGCGATCATCGCCGCGATCCGTTCGGCATTGCGACCCACCGCGCCGACTGGGAAATCGAATTGGGCGAGGGCGATGCGCAGGGTCGTCATCAAGGCTTTTCCTTCCGGTCACTGGCATGCGGTGGTTGCAGGCGATGGTCGACCTGCTCTTCTCCTTCCCCCGCCTGCGGGGGAAGGTCGGGATGGGGGCTGTCGGACAGCGCGATCTGGATCATGCCGTAAACGCCCTCGCTGTTCTCAAGCACGTCATTATTCCAGAAACGCAGCACCCGATACCCCAGCTTGGTCAAGCAGGCGTCACGGACACGGTCCTGCGAAGATTCCGCATGCTGGCCGCCGTCGACCTCGACAATCAACTTCCTGCGCAAGCAGACGAAATCGACCACGTAGCGATCGATCGGGCACTGCCACCGGAATCGTTCGCCGAGTTGTTGCCGGCGCAGGAGTTTCCACAGATGCGATTCGGCATCGGTCATGTTTCGACGCAGGTGCCTTGCGAAGTCGTGCTTTTGGCCTTCGCGCATATGTTTTCCAAGGCGATGAGGGAGCTTTATCCTGGAAGTAAGGTGTGGACGTGACTGTAGGGATTGCCCGCGACGGTGTGTCAGGGTTGACCGCATCCAGAGCATGAAACGTTTGCGAAGCGCCCCCATCCCAGCCTTCCCCCGCGATGCGGGGGAAGGAGCAAAGCGAAAGCGGGTGGCTTGGCGAAAGCGGGCGGGTTGGTTCAACCCACCACAGCCGCGCTTCGCTCGGCCAGAAACCGTTGTCGACGGAATCAAAAAGCATCGTCGAATGCCACCGCGCCGCTGATGCCGACCTGATACGCCGAGACCCGACGCTCGAAGAAGTTGGTCAGCTCCTGCACGTCCTGCAGGTCGAGGAACGGGAACGGATTCTTCGTGCCGAATTCCGGCGCCATGCCCAGGGCCGCAAGGCGCTGGTCGGCGACGTAGCCCAGATACTGGCGCATTTCCACCGCAGACAAGCCATTGACGCCGCCGGAGAGCACATCCTCGGCGAACACGGACTCCACTTCCACCGCTTCGTGCAGCATCCGCCGCACGTCGCGCTCCATGCCGGCATCGAACAGGCCCGGATCTTCCTGGCGCGCGGTGTGGATCACTTCGAAGGCAAACGCCATATGCCCGGATTCGTCGCGGAACACCCAGTTGGTGCCGGCGGCGAGGCCCGGCAGCAACCCGCGCGAACGCAGGAACCAGACGTAGGCGAACGCGGCGAAGAAGAACAGCCCTTCGATGCAGCAGGCGAAGCAGATCAGATTGAGCAGGAATTGCCGCTGTTGTTCACGGGTCTCCAACCGCTCCAGCGACTGCACCGAATCCATCCAGCGGAAGCAGAACGCGGCCTTGGCGCGGATCGACGGAATGTTTTCCACCGCATCGAAGGCCTCGGCGCGCCGCGCCGGATCAGGAATGTAACTATCGAGCAGGGTGAGATAGAACTGCACGTGCAGTGCCTCTTCGTACAACTGCCGCGACAGATACATGCGCGCTTCCGGCGCATTGATGTGCCGGTACAGATTCAGCACGAGATTATTGGAGACGATGCTGTCGCCGGTGGCGAAGAACGCAACCAGACGTTCGATTAGATGCCGATCCGCGGGCGCCAGTTTGTGCTGCAGATCGTTGAGGTCGATACCGAAATCGATCTCCTCCACCGTCCAGGTGTTGCGAATGGCGTCGCGGTACATCTCGTAGAACACGGGGTAACGCATCGGCCGCAGAGTGAGCGCGAAGCCGGGGTCGAGCAGATGTTGGGTCATTGCGGAATCCTCTTCCTTTGCCGCGGACGGGAAAGGTTATTGCGAAGTCATCTCCCTCCCCCGCGTGCGGGGGAGGGTTGGGGTGGGGGACTGCGGTTGAAACAAATCAATGAGGTTTTCCTGGAAGCCCCCATCCCAGCCTTCCCCCGCTTTGCGGCGGAAGGAGCTGAAGCAGGCTATTGGCAGGCCTCACAGGCTTCCGGGTTCTCCAGCGAACATGCCAGCGCTTCCTGTGGGGTGTAATCCACCGTGGGCACGCTCACCGTCGTCTTGGCAATCCGCGTCGCCGGTCGCGAACGCAGGTAGTAGGTGGTCTTCAGTCTGGACTTCCACGCGTACATGTACATCGACGACAAGCGGCCGATGCTGGGGCTCTCTATGAACAGGTTCAGCGACTGCGATTGATCGAGGTATGGGCCACGCGCCGCGGCAAGATCGATCAGCGCTTTCTGCGGCAACTCCCAGGCGGTGCGATACACCAGCTTCAGCACATCGGGCATGCCGTCGACCCCCTGCACTGAACCTTCGGCAAGTTTGATGGCATCCCGCGTGGCGTCCGTCCACAGACCGATGCGCTTGAGTTCATCGACCAGATGGCGATTGGTCTGCAGGAAATCACCCGACAAGGTCTCACGCTTGAACAGATTGCTGACCTGCGGCTCGATGCATTCGTAACAGCCGGCGATCGAAGCGATGGTCGCGGTGGGCGCGATCGCGATCAGCAGCGAATTGCGCAGACCGTGCGTGGCGATCCTCACCTTCAGCGCAGCCCAAGCTACCTGATCGGCGGGCACGACACCCCACAGATCGAACTGTAGAGCGGATGCCGCGGCACGGGTGTCTGCAAATGCGGGATGCGCGCCCTGCTCTTCCGCCAGTTCGCAGGATGTTTCCAGCGCGTGCAGGTAGATGCGCTCGGCGATCCTAGTCGACAAACGCAGCGCACCTTCGCTGTCGAACGGCAGCCGCAGTTTGAAGAATACGTCCTGCAGACCCATCACCCCAAGGCCGACAGGACGCCAGCGCAGGTTGGAGGTGCGCGCGGATTCAATCGGATAGAAATTGAGATCGATCACACGATCCAACTGGCGCACCGCGACGCGTACGGTCTCGCCGAGTTTGTCGAAATCGAAATACCCCGCGCCGTGGTCGTCGAACGCCATGTGCTGGGCAAGATTGATCGAACCGAGATTGCAGACGGCGGTTTCTTCCGCCGAGGTCACTTCAATGATTTCGGTGCAGAGATTCGACAGATGCACGGTGCGGCCGGGGCCGACTTGGTTGCAAGTGCGGTTGGACGCGTCCTTGAAGGTCATCCAGCCGTTGCCGGTTTCGCCCAGCACTTTCATCATCCGCGCATACAGGTCGCGGGCCTTGATCGTTCTCGCGGCCAGACCTTGATGCTCGGCCTGCGCGTATGCGCGCTCGAAGGCTTCGCCCCACAGGTCGACGAACTCCGGCACGATGCTCGGATCGAACAACGACCAGTCGCCGTCGTTTTCGACCCGCTGCATGAACAGATCGGGCACCCAGTTGGCGAGATTGAGATTATGGGTGCGGCGCATCTCGTCGCCGGTATTGCCGCGCATTTCAAGGAAATCCTCGATGTCAGCGTGCCAGGTTTCCAGATAGATGCAGGCCGCGCCCTTGCGCTTTCCGCCCTGGTTCACCGCGGCCACCGATGCATCCAGCGTCTTCAGCCACGGCACGATGCCGTTGCTGCGGCCGTTGGTGGAGCGGATCAGCGCGCCACGCGAACGGATGCGCGAATACGACTGGCCGATGCCGCCGGAAAACTTCGACAGCTGCGCCACTTCGGCATAGCGCGCGTAAATGTCGGCCAGCGAATCACGCGGCGAATCCAGCAGGAAGCACGACGACAATTGCTCGTGGCGGGTGCCGGCATTGAACATCGTCGGCGAACTCGGCAGATAGTCCAGCGACGACATCAGTCGATACAGTTCGAGTGCGGCGTTCGGTGTGTCGGTCAGCGCCACCGCGATGCGCATGAAGAAATGCTGCGGGGTCTCGATCACCGTGCGCTGCTGTGGATGCCGCAGCAGGTAGCGGTCGTAGAGCGTGCGCAGGCCGAAATACTCGAAACGGCGGCTCTGCGCGACGTCGATGGCATCGTTGAACTTGCGCGCGTGGGTTTCGACCACAGCGCGCACGCGGTCATTGATCAGGCCGATCGCGTGTCCTTGCGCGATCGACTGCGAGAACGAATGCACGCCCTGCCCGGCCACTTCCTTGTCGATGTAGCCCGCCAACAGTCGCGCGGCGAGGCGCGCGTACTGCGGCTCTTCGGCGGTGAACGCGGCGGCGGTGCGGATCGACAGTTCGTCGAGTTCGCGAGTCGTCGCGCCATCGTAGATGCCGGCGATGGTCTTCAGCGCAACGCGCATCGGATCGATGTCGTCCAGGCCGTCGCAGCAGCGCTGCACGGCGCGCACGATCTTGCCAACATCGACCGGTTCGCGGCGACCGTCGCGCTTGGTGATGCCCATGGTGTTGGCGGCATGCGGCGGCGCCAGGGCGAAGCCGGGCTGTTCGGCATGCGCGGCGACGCCAGGCGTCGCGATGCGGGCCGGCGCAGTGGGCGCGCCGGACAGCGGTGATTCGGCGGCCTGCGGTGTGTTGTCGATCAGCGTGGTGGTCATTGGTTCCTCTCCGGTGACGTGGAGAAGAAGCGAAAGCGGTGCGATGCGCGACTCCGAAAGACGGAACGTGTGACGACGCGCCACCGGCAATGCCGGACGCGGATCCGCGCGAACACCGGCCCTCGCCCCCTCGGGCGAGCCTGCGTCTGCGCGGTTGCGGGACCGAAGGCGCACGGCGCGGACAGGGTGTCCACGCACAAGCGCTGCTTCGACCGACGCTCCCCGCGGAGACGGTTGGCCAGACGCCGCCGTGGCGCCGGTCGAGGCAGGTCTTCGGGCTCATGGGCGTGCAGCCAGGCCGCTCCTACTGCGCGTCGCTTCCCAGCCCATGTCTCATTGCGAGACGGGCCAGTGCGATGACGCGGGTCGTTCCCAATGACCGCTGCGGGGCAGCCCCGGAATAGGCGTCGGACTGAGGTCTTGTTCAAACCAAGGTCCTCTGCCGCACCGGGTTCCCATTTCAGTCGACCTCGGGCGAGGTCGACACCTTCGACGGGGCACAAGATAGTGTGTGCCGCTGCATACTTCAACCCAACATATCGAATTCTGCGATTGATTCGTCGAATCGTTCTTTGAACCATTCATCGAACGATCCGCTGGATTTTGGACACCGGCCATGTCGCGCTTGACCCGCGCCCACACTGGCTTTATCTTGGCACCGCCGAAGGTTTCCATCTCTTCATGCGAATGAAGCGATGGAATTAAAAGGGAAGCCGGTGCGAGCCTTCATAGCTCTATTCCGGCGCTGCCCCGCAGCGGTCATTGGGAACGACCCCCGCCACATGCACTGGCCTCGCCTCGCAATGAGACAGGCCGGGAAGCGGCGGGCAGTAGGCGGTCATCGTTCATCGCGATGGCCACGCCCATGAGCCCGAAGACCTGCCCCGGCCAGGGAGCGATCCCTGCCTGACCTGGAGTTTCCGTGGGGAAACGCTCCGGGGCATTCGCCGTGCGTCTTCGCGGCAGGCCCCTGCGCGTGCGCCATGCGGCTCCGGTTCGCCCGAGGGGGCGAAGGTCGCTGGCGCAAGGGCAGACCCGGAATGATCCGGCGTCGATCCCTGCGCGAGTTCATCGCGCGAGGCATGCGCCTCAACGCGGTTCCTTCGTTCCTCCATTCGTCACGAATCGAGGACACACCACCAATGACTACCGTTACCAATCTCGGCTTCCCGCGCATCGGCGCGAAGCGCGAACTCAAACGCGCGCTGGAAGCCTTCTGGCAGGGCAAATCCGATCAGCAATCGTTGCTCGACACCGCCTGCGCACTGCGACACCGGCATTGGCGCCTGCAGCGCGACGCCGGCGCTGATATCGTGCCCTGCAACGATTTTTCGCTGTACGACCACGTCCTGGACACGGCCTTCCTGTTCGACGCCATCCCGGATGCGTATCGCGCGCTGGCCGACCAGGATCCGATCACCGGTTACTTCGCACTGGCCCGCGGCATGCAGCGCGACGGCGTGGATCTGCGCGCGCTGGAAATGACCAAATGGTTCGATACCAACTATCACTACCTAGTGCCCGAGCTGCATCGCGAGCAGAGCTTTCGCCTGCGCGGCGACAAACCGGTCGCTGAGTTTCTGGAAGCCAAAGCCGCGGGCATGAATGCGCGGCCGGTGTTGCTGGGTCCGGTCAGTTTTCTGCTGCTGTCGAAAAGTATCGATGGCAGCGACCGGCTCGCGCTGCTCGACAAGCTGCTTCCGGCCTATGCCGAGCTGCTCGCGAAACTGAAGCAGGCAGGCGCGGATTGGGTGCAGATCGACGAACCCTGTCTCGTCCTCGATCTGCCGCCCGAAGCGCACGCGGCATTCACGCACGCCTATCGCTGGCTGCAAGAACAGGCGCGTCCGAAACTGCTGCTGGCTGCTTATTTCGGCGCGCTGGCCGACAACCTTGCGCTAGCCTGCGAGCTGCCGGTGGACGGGCTGCATGTCGATCTGGTGCGCGGCAAGGAACAGTTGAATGAAGTGCTCGAACGCCTCCCGGCGGACCGCGTGCTGTCGCTGGGCCTGATCGACGGCCGCAACATCTGGCGCTCGAATCTCGACGACGCGCTGGTGCTGGCGCGCTTCGCGCATGCCGGCCGCGCGCCGGACAGCGTGTGGCTTGCGCCATCGTGCTCACTCCTGCATGTGCCGGTTGATCTGAGCCACGAGCGCACGCTCGCTAAGGATCTCCTCGCATGGCTGTCGTTCGCGCGACAGAAGATCGGCGAACTGCGGGTGCTGGCCGACGCGCTCGACGGCAAGCCCACCGCCGAGGCCGCGCTTGCGGACGCGCGCGAACGTATCACCTCGCGCCGCGCCTCTCAGCGCGTACATCGCCCCGCGGTCGCCGCGCGCTTGGCGCAGATCGATGCCGGCAGTGCGAGACGCAAGGCCGCGTATCCGCAGCGGCAGATCGTGCAGGCGCAGAGGCTGGGGCTGCCCGCATTTCCGACCACCACCATCGGTTCGTTCCCGCAAACGCACGAGATTCGCGAAGCGCGGGCGCGCAACCGCGCCGGTACGCTCAGCGACGTCGACTACGACGCGTTCCTCGCCGCGCAGACAGAAGCATGCGTGCGTTTTCAGGAAGACATCGGCCTGGATGTGCTGGTCCACGGCGAGTTCGAGCGCAACGACATGGTGGAATACTTCGGCGAACAGCTCGATGGGTTCGCGTTCACCGCCAACGGCTGGGTGCAGAGCTACGGCTCGCGCTGCGTGAAGCCGCCGATCATCTACGGCGACGTGTCGCGGCCGGCGCCGATGACCGTGTACTGGTCGCAGTTCGCGCAGACGCTCACCGACAAACCGATGAAGGGCATGCTGACCGGCCCGGTGACGGTGCTGCAGTGGTCGTTCGTACGCGACGACCAGGAACGCGCGCGCACCTGCCGGCAGATCGCGCTGGCGCTGCGCGACGAAGTGCTGGATCTGGAAGCCGCCGGCATCGGCGTGATCCAGATCGACGAGCCGGCGCTGCGCGAAGGCCTGCCGCTGCGTCACACCGCGTGGGCGCATTACCTGGATTGGGCGGTGGAATGCTTCCGGATCAGCGCCAGCGGCGTGCGCGACGACACCCAGATCCACACGCACATGTGCTATTCGGAGTTCAACGACATCATGGAGGCGGTGGCAGCGATGGATGCCGACGTGATCTCGATCGAGACTTCGCGCTCGCGGATGGAGTTGCTGGATGCGTTCGTGAAATTCCGCTATCCCAACGAGATTGGCCCGGGCGTA
>JAYUIZ010000230.1:0-7801 GCA_043765595.1 Lysobacter sp.
GGACTTCCCGGCGCGCGTCGACGAATACGAAACCCTGCTCACCGACAACCGCATCTGGAAACAGCGCACCGTCGGCATCGGCGTGATTCCGCCGGAACAGGCGCTGGCCTGGGGCATGACCGGCCCGATGATCCGCGGTTCGGGCATCGCGTGGGATCTGCGCAAGAAACAACCCTATGCAAAGTACGCGGAAGTCGATTTCGACATCCCGATCGGCGTGGCGGGAGACTGCTACGACCGCTATCTGGTCCGCGTCGCCGAAATGCGCGAATCCACCCGTATCATCCAGCAGTGCGTGAAGTGGCTCAAAGCCAATCCCGGCCCGGTGATGATCGACAACTACAAGGTCGCTCCGCCCAGCCGCGAGTCCATGAAGGACGATATGGAAGCGCTGATCCATCACTTCAAACTGTTCACCGAAGGTTATTGCGTGCCGGTCGGCGAAACCTACTGCGCGGTCGAAGCGCCGAAGGGCGAGTTCGGCTGTTATCTGGTATCCGATGGCGCGAACAAGCCGTTCCGCGTGCATCTGCGCGCGCCGGGTTTCGCCCATCTGTCGTCGATGGACACGATCGTGAAGGGCCACATGCTGGCCGACGTGGTGGCGATGATCGGCACGTACGACATCGTCTTCGGCGAAATCGATCGCTAAAGGTGCAGAAAGAATGAAAGCGACCGGAAATTTCGAAGCCTGCCGCAACGTCGACCCGATGGTCGCGTTGAGCGACAAGACGCGGGCGCACATCGATCACTGGCTGGAAAAATTTCCGCCGGATCGCAAGCGTTCGGCGGTGCTGCAGGGTCTGCACGCCGCGCAGGAACAGAACGAAGGCTGGCTGACTGACGAACTCATCGCCGCGGTCGCAAAATATCTTGATCTGCCCCCGGTGTGGGCCTACGAGGTCGCGACCTTTTACTCGATGTTTGAGATCGAGAAGGTCGGCCGTCACAACGTCGCGTTCTGCACCAACATCAGCTGCTGGCTCAACGGCGCCGAAGATCTGGTCGCCCGTGCCGAGAAAAAACTCGGCTGCAAGCTTGGCGAATCGTCCGCGGACGGTCGCATTTTCCTCAAGCGCGAGGAAGAGTGTCTGGCAGCGTGCTGCGGCGCACCGATGATGGTCATCAATGGTCATTACCACGAACATCTCACCGCCGAGAAGGTGGATGAGCTGATCGACGGTCTGAAGTAGGGCAGGGCGACGAGATGGCACATCACGACAACCACACCGGTCCCGTTGGCCCCGCGCCGAAGGAGCACCAGGTCGTCTACACCACGCTGCATTTCGACAAGCCGTGGTCGTACGAAAGCTACCTGAAAACCGGCGGTTACAGCGCGCTGCGCAGGATTCTGGAAGAGAAGGTCCCGCCGGAACAGGTGATCGAGATGGTCAAGGGTTCCGGGCTGCGCGGTCGCGGCGGCGCGGGCTTTCCCACCGGCCTGAAGTGGAGTTTCATGCCGAAGGGCAGCGGCATGCAGAAATACATCCTCTGCAATTCCGACGAATCCGAGCCGGGCACCTGCAAGGATCGCGACATCCTGCGGTTCAATCCGCATTCGGTGCTCGAAGGCATGGCCATCGCCTGCTACGCCACCGGTTCGACGATCGCCTACAACTATCTGCGCGGCGAATTCCATCACGAGCCGTTCGAGCATCTCGAAGAAGCCACAGCCGCGGCGTACGAGCATGGCTGGCTGGGCAATAACGTGCTCGGCAGCGGCATCGACATCGACATCTATAACGCGCTGGGTGCCGGCGCCTACATCTGCGGCGAAGAAACCGCATTGATGGAATCGCTGGAAGGCAAGAAAGGCCAGCCGCGCTACAAGCCGCCGTTCCCGGCCAACTTCGGCCTGTACGGTCGCCCGACCACGATCAACAACACGGAGACGTTCGCGTCGGTGCCGGCGATCATCCGTAACGGCGCCGAATGGTTCCTCAATCTAGGCAAGCCGAACAACGGCGGCCCGAAGATCTTTTCGGTATCCGGCCATGTCGCCAAACCCGGCAACCATGAAATCCGCCTCGGCACGCCGTTCGCGGAGTTACTTGAGATGGCGGGCGGGATGCGACCGGGGCGCACGCTCAAAGCGGTGATTCCAGGCGGTTCGTCGATGCCGGTGCTGCCGGCGGAAATAATGATGACCTGCACGATGGACTACGACTCGATTCAGAAGGCCGGGTCGGGCCTGGGCTCGGGCGCGGTCATCGTGATGGACGACACCACTTGCATGGTGCGCGCCTGTCAGCGCATTGCGCGCTTCTATTTCAAGGAAAGCTGCGGCCAGTGCACGCCGTGCCGCGAAGGCACCGGCTGGATGTATCGCATGCTGACCCGCATCGTCGAGAAACAGGCGACGATGGAGGATCTGCACATGCTGCGCGCCGCTGCCGGTCAGATCGAAGGCCACACCATCTGCGCGTTCGGCGAAGCCGCCGCGTGGCCGGTGCAGGGTTTCCTGCGTCATTATTGGAATGAATTCGAGTACGCGATCGTGAACAAGCGTTTCCTGGTCGACGACCAGCGCGCGGGCACCGTGGTTGGACCGGTCGAGCAGGTGGCGGCATGAGCACCGAAGCCATCAACGTTTCCGCTGCGCCGGTCGTCCCCGAGGGCCATGTCGCCATCGAAATAGACGGCCGCGCGCTGTTCGCGCCGAAAGGCTCGATGATCATCCATGCCGCCGACAAGGCCGGCATTCCGATCCCGCGCTTCTGCTATCACGAGAAGCTGCCGATCGCCGCGAACTGCCGCATGTGTCTGGTCGACGCCGAAATGGGCGGTCGTCCGATGCCCAAACCGCAGCCGGCCTGCGCCACGCCGGTCGCCGACGGCATGAAAGTCTTCACGCGCAACGAAAAAGCGCTGAAAGCCCAGCGCAACGTAATGGAATTCCTGCTGATCAATCATCCGCTGGACTGCCCGATCTGCGATCAGGGCGGCGAATGCGAACTGCAGGATCTGTCGCTGGGCTATGGTCGCTCGGTCAGCCGTTTCTCGGAGCGCAAGCGCACCGTGGCTGACGAGGACATGGGGCCGCTGGTCGCCACCGAAATGACCCGCTGCATCCAGTGCACGCGCTGCGTCCGCTTCACCGCCGACATCGCCGGTACCTACGAACTGGGCGGCATGCAGCGCGGCGAGAATCTGCAGATCGGCACCTACGACGGCAAGCCGCTCACTACCGAACTCTCCGGTAACGTCATCGACGTGTGCCCGGTCGGCGCGCTGACCAACAAAGTGTTCCGCTTCCGCGCCCGTCCGTGGGAACTCATCGCCAAGGAATCGCTCGGCTATCACGATGCGCTGGGCAGCAACCTGTTCCTGCATGCGCGCCGCGGCGACGTGATGCGCTCGGTGCCGCGCGACAACGAAGCGGTCAACGAATGCTGGCTGTCGGACCGCGACCGCTATTCGCATCAGGGTCTTTACGCAGAAGACCGCGCGACCAGGCCGCTGATCCGCGTCGAGAACAGCGAAGGCGATGACTCGTTCCGCGAAGCTTCGTGGGAAGAAGCATTGGCCAAGGCCGCCGAAATTCTGCGCGCATATCGCGGCGATGCGTTGGGCGTGCTCGCGCATCCGTCGACCTCGAACGAAGAGGGCGCCTTGCTTGTCCGTCTCGCCGATGCGCTGGCGACCGGCAACCTCGACCATCGCATCGCCCAGCACGATCTGTCTGACGGCGCGGTCGGCGCGCAGTTCGCGATGCCTGTCGCCGAGATCGGAACCGCCGATGCTGTCGTCATCATCGGCTCGAACCTGCGCCACGAACTGCCGCTGCTGCATCAGCGCCTGCTGCAGGCCTCGAAGCGCGGCACGAAGATCCACGTCATCAACCCGGTCGACTTCGACTTCGCGTTCCCGATTGCGTCGAAAACCATCGTGCCGCCGTCGCAGCTGGCGTCGGCGTTGACGGGCTTCAAGCTCGACAACGTCGCGAAAATGGCGGTCATCGTCGGCGCCGTCGCCGAGAACGGTGTACACGCCGCCGCGATCCGCAAGGCCGCAGCCGATTTCGCAGCCGCGAACAATGCTGCACTGTGCCGGATTCCTCAGGGCGCCAACGCGCTCGGCCTCGCCCGTATGGGCGTGCTGCCGACCGCGCGCGATGCGCAGGCGATGTTGGGCGACGCCCGCGCCGCGTATGTGATCTACGGCATCGAGCCGGGTCTCGACTTCGCCGATCAGGCGCGCGCGCTGAAGGCATTGGCTGCAGCGAAGGTCGTTGCCTTCAGTCACTTCGCCTGCCGCTCCACGCGTGCGGTCGCCGATGTGATCCTGCCGATCGGCGCACTGCCGGAAATCGACGCCACGCTGACCAATCTCGACGGCCGCGATCAGCGCGCAGTCGCCGGCGGCAAGCTGCCGGGCGATGCCCGTCCGGGCTGGCGCGTGCTGCGCGCGCTGGGTGGTGAACTCGGCGCGGGTGGTTTTGAATTCACCGATCTCACGGGTCTGCGCGCCAGCGTTTCGCCGCGCGCCGTTTCCGTCGCCGCATCCACGGCACCGGTCGCGACTGGCGAAGGGTTCGAACTCGCGGTTTCGCAGGCGATCTATCGCGTCGACGGCGTGACCCGTCGCGCGTCGGCGCTGCAGTCGCATCCCCTCAACGCCGGTCCCCGCATCGTGCTGCATTCCGCGGATGCTGCTGCCGTATCTGCCGTCGATGGCGGGATGGCGAAGGTCGATAACGGCGTCGGCGCAGCCACGCTGCAAGTCGTCTTCGACGATCGCGTCGCCAAGGGCGCTGTCTGGGTCGAATCCGGCTACGGTGCGACCGCTGCGCTCGGTAGCGGTCGCGTCCGCGTGACCGGTGTCGCAGCGACCGGAGCCGGCGCATGAACATGCTGTTCGATGCACTGCGCGACTGGTTCCTTGCGATGGGCACCTCCGGTGCAGTGCTGTGGATCGTGCTGAAGATTCTCGTGGTCATGATGCCGGTCATCATCACCGTCGCTTTCTACGTGGTCTGGGAACGCAAGCTCATCGGCTGGATGCACGTGCGCCACGGGCCGATGTACGTGGGCTGGGGCATCTTCCAGGCATTCGCCGACGTGTTCAAACTGCTGTTCAAGGAAGTCATCCAGCCGACCAGCGCGAACAAACCGCTATTCATTCTCGCGCCGCTGTTGGCGCTGGTGCCGGCGCTCGCGGCGTGGGCGGTGGTACCGTTCGACGCTAGACTGGTGCTGTCGAACGCCAATGCCGGCCTGTTATACCTGCTGGCGATGACCTCGCTCGGCGTGTACGGCATCATTCTGGCCGGCTGGGCTTCAAACTCGAAATACGCGTTCCTCGGCGCGATGCGCGCGGCCTCGCAGGTCGTTTCGTACGAGATTGCGATGGGCTTCGCGCTGGTCAGCGTGCTGATGGCCGCCGGCAGTCTCAACCTCACCGACATCGTGGTCGCGCAATCGGGCGACGCAGGTTTCTTCGAGTGGTTCTGGTTCCCGCTGCTGCCGATGTTCGTTGTGTACTTCGTGTCCGGCGTGGCCGAGACAAATCGCGCACCCTTCGACGTGGTCGAGGGCGAATCCGAAATCGTCGCCGGTCACATGGTCGAGTATTCGGGTTCGCAGTTCTCGCTGTTCTTCCTGGCCGAATACGCCAACATGATTCTGGTCAGTTTCCTGACCGCGCTGTTCTTCCTCGGGGGTTGGCTCAGCCCGCTGCAGGGTTGGATCACTGCCGATGTGTCGCCGTGGGTCGACTGGATCTGGAAAGGCGGTTGGCCGTGGCTGTTCCTGAAGGTCTTCTTCTTCGCCAGCGTGTTCATCTGGTTCCGCGCTTCGTTCCCGCGCTATCGCTACGACCAGATCATGCGGCTGGGCTGGAAGGTCTTCATTCCGATCACCATCGCGTGGATTTTCGTCACCGCATTGCTGGTGTTCTACGGCATGTTCGAGAAGGGCGTGTGATGACCAGGATCGTTTCCTACCTCAAGAGTCTGCTCCTGCTGGAATTGTTCCAGGGCATGGCGCTGACGCTGAAATACCTGTTCCGTCCCAAGTACACGCTGATGTACCCGATGGAAAAGACCCCGCAGTCGCCGCGTTTCCGCGGACTGCATGCGCTGCGCCGCTATCCCAACGGCGAAGAGCGCTGCATCGCCTGCAAACTTTGCGAAGCGGTGTGCCCGGCGCTGGCGATCACCATCGACTCTGAACAGCGCGCCGACGGCACCCGCCGGACCACGCGCTACGACATCGATCTGTTCAAGTGCATCTTCTGCGGATTCTGCGAAGAATCCTGCCCGGTCGACTCGATCGTGGAAACCCACATTCACGAGTACCACTTCGAGAATCGCGGCGAGAACATCGTGAACAAGACGCAGTTGCTGGCCATTGGCGACCGTCTCGAAAAAGAAATCGCCGAACGTCGCACCGCCGACGCCAGCTACCGATAAGCACGCACCATTGAACGCATCTTCTTGAGGGCAGCCGTGGAATTCACCACTCTCGCATTTCTGGTCTTCGCCGCGATCGCCGCCATATCGGCGGGCGGGGTGATCACCGTGCGCAATCCGGTGCACGCCGCGCTGTGCCTTGTGCTGACCTTCTTCACCGTCGCATGCACGTGGATCCTTGCGGGCGCCGAGTTTCTTGGCGTGGCCCTGATCCTGGTTTACGTGGGCGCGGTGATGGTGCTGTTCCTGTTCGTGGTGATGATGCTGGACGTCGAAGTGGAGCCGATGCGCGAAGGGTTCGTGCGCTATCTGCCGTTGGGCCTGCTGGTCGCGGTAGTCATGCTGATCGAGATGCTGACCCTGATCGGCGTGAAAGCGGAGTTCGCCTCGACCTTCGGTGCCGATCCCGCCGCGGCCCAGGGGCTGTCAAACACGAAATGGATTGCGCGCGCGCTCTTCACCGAGTATCTGCTGCCGTTTGAATTCGCTGCGGTCATCTTGACCATCGCGGTGATCGCGGCGGTGATGTTGACGCTGCGCCGTCGCAGCGGCACGAAGCACCAGAACCCCGCCGAACAGTCGCGCGTCCGCGCCCAGGACCGGATCCGGATGATCAAGATGAGCGCTGAAACCCCGGCGCCGGCCAGCGATTCCGCCGTGAGCGAAGAGGTGAAATCATGATGGGACCGCTTGCCCTCGGGCACTATCTGGCGCTTGGTGCCGCGCTGTTCTGCATCAGCCTGGCGGGGATCTTCCTCAACCGGAAGAACGTCATCATCCTGCTGATGTCGATCGAACTGATGCTGCTCAGCGTCAACATCAACTTCATCGCGTTTTCGCGTCATCTCGGCGATGTCGCCGGCCAGATCTTCGTGTTCTTCATCCTGACCGTGGCCGCTGCGGAGGCCGCGATCGGCCTGGCGATCCTGGTCACCCTGTTCCGCAATCGGCACACGATCAACGTGGCTGAGATCGACACCCTGAAAGGCTGACGGAACCCGGCATGGAACCTACCGTTATGGAGCATGCAATTATCGGGCATGCGCTCTCCAAATCCGTCCTGGTCGCGGTCGTTCTCGCGCCGCTGTTCGGCGCGATCCTGGCCGGCCTGTTCGGTCGTCGCATCGGCCGGGTTGGCGCGCACAGCGCGACCATCCTCGGCGTCGGCGTGAGCTGCGCACTGTCCTGCTACGTGCTGTGGCAGCTGGTCGGGCAGGGTGCTGTACCGTTCAACGAGAATCTCTACACGTTCTTCGATGTCGCCGGTTACGACGCACACGTCGGTTTCATGGTCGACAAACTGACCGCGATGATGATGGTGGTCGTCACCTTCGTCTCGCTGCTGGTGCACATCTACACCATCGGCTACATGGCTGAAGACCCGGGTTA
>JAYUIZ010000231.1:0-2695 GCA_043765595.1 Lysobacter sp.
TGCTGGCGGTGGCGCTGATCCCGGCGTTCGTCGGCGAATCGCACTTCAATGCGCTCAACTATTCGCTGAATTTCCAGTGGACCGCCGAGCGCCGCCAGCTCGAGTACATCCGCCAGATGGGCGCAAGTCTGGAGACGGCGAAAGAGGTGAAGATCTTCAACCTCAACCGCTTCTTCATCGAACGCTTCCGCACGATGTCGGCGAAGTTCTACGAGGCCAACCGCGCGCTGGCGCGGCGACGCGCCTTCTGGGGCAGCCTACTGGCGGCGCTGGGCACGCTGGGCTATTACGTCGCCTACGGCTACATCGCATGGCGCACCGTGAGCGGCGACTTCACCATCGGCGACCTGACCTTCCTCGCCGGTAGTTTCCGGCGCCTGCGGCAGATGCTGGAAAGCCTGCTCTCGGGCCTGTCGCAGGTCGCCGGGCAGGCGCTGTATCTGGACGATCTGTATTCCTTCTTCGAGATCGAACCGGAAATAGTCTCGAAGCCGGATGCCGTGGCGGTGTCGAAACCGATCGCTCAGGGCTTCGTGTTCGAGAACGTGGGCTTCCGCTATCCCGACGCCGAATACTGGGCGCTGCGCGGACTGTCGTTCGAGCTGCGCGCCGGCGAAGTGCTGGCCCTGGTCGGCGAGAACGGCGCCGGCAAGACCACGCTGGTGAAGCTGCTGGCGCGGCTGTACGAACCAGACGAAGGCCGGATCCTGCTCGACGGCCGCGACCTGCGCGATTACGACCTGGACGACCTGCGCGCGAACATCGGCGTGATTTTCCAGGATTTCGTGCGCTATCACCTCAGCGCCGGCGAGAACATCGGCGTGGGCAATATCAACGAGCTTGGCAACCGCGAACGGATCGCATGGGCCGCGCAGCGGGCGATGGCCGACGGCCTGATCGAGTCGCTGCCGCTGGGCTATGGGCAGATGATTGGCCGGCGCTTCAAGACCGGCGTGGATCTGTCCGGCGGCCAATGGCAGAAGATCGCGATCGCCCGCGCCTACATGCGCGACGCGCAAGTGATGATCCTCGACGAGCCGACCGCCGCGCTGGACGCGCGCAGCGAGTTCGAGGTGTTCAAGCGCTTCAAGGACCTGTCCGACGACCGCACCGCGGTGCTGATCTCGCACCGTTTCAGCAGCGTGCGCATGGCCGACCGCATCCTGGTGCTGGCCAGTGGGCGCGTGGAGTCCAGCGGCACCCATGAACAGCTGATGGCGCAGGGCGGGCGCTATGCCGAGCTGTTCGAATTGCAGGCCGCCGGCTACCGGTGAGGTCGGAATAGTTCTCCGAACCCAGCGATGCGCTGGTCGCGCAACTGGTCGATATCGACAACGCCAACGATGAGGCCTTCGCCGCCCTGGCCACTGTGGACAACTGCGAACGGATCGTCAGCGTGTCCCGCCATGCTGTTGGCAGCGTTCCCGAGGAATGCCAGATCGCGGTGACCGCACGACCGCACCCAATCGTGCATCGCCTTGCGCTATGAGCGCCGATCCCGCACGGTTCCGACATCGATTGCGCCAGCGCGCGGCCCACCCGGGCCGTCCGCCGCGGCCTGCCGGTACAATAGCGGCTCACTGCATCACCCCGCACCGAATTCCCCATGGCCTCTCCCTACGGCACTGAAACCGTGCTGGACGTCCGTCACTGGACGG
Organism: Lysobacter sp.; assembly: GCA_043765595.1. Classification (GTDB taxonomy): domain Bacteria; phylum Pseudomonadota; class Gammaproteobacteria; order Xanthomonadales; family Xanthomonadaceae; genus Lysobacter_I. Next base: position 1,659 of record JAYUIZ010000231.1, read on the forward strand.
ACGATTATTTCAGCTTCACCACTACCCGCGACGACGGTTTCCGTTTCGACAACGGCCAGTTCGTGATGATCGGGCTGGAAGTACCGCAGGATGACGGCAGCACCAAGCCGCTGATGCGCGCGTACTCCATCGCCAGCGCCAACTGGGAAGAGCAGCTTGAGTTCTTCAGCATCAAGGTCCAGAACGGGCCGCTCACCTCGCGCCTGCAGCACATCAAGCCCGGCGACACCCTCCTGATCGGTCGCAAGCCCACCGGGACGCTGCTGATCTCGGACGTGCACCCCGGCCGCAACCTTTATCTGCTGTCCACCGGCACCGGTCTGGCGCCGTGGATGGCGGTGGTGAAAGACCCGGCCACCTACGAGCGCTTCGAGCGCGTGATCATCGTCCATGGCGTGCGCGGCGCGCCGGACCTGGCGTATTGCGATTACATCGTCCACGAACTGCCGCGGCACGAATTCCTCGGCGACGAGATCCACCAGAAGCTGTTGTATTACCCGGCGGTCAGCCGCGAGGATTTCGTGTTCGACGGCCGTTCGCACCGCGGCCGCATCACCGACATGCTGGAGAGCGGACGCATGGCCGAAGACCTGGGCATCGAACCGCTGGACCCGAAGCACGACCGCGCGATGATCTGCGGCAGCCCGCAGATGCTGGCCGATTTCCGGCGAATCCTCGACAGCCGCAGCTTCGTGGCGTCGCCGCGGATCGGCACCGCCGGCGAGTACGTATTCGAGCGCGCGTTCGTCGAAAAATGACTATTCCTGGGCGACCGCTGTCGCCCGCCTGTTGCAATTCATCCGTTCGCGTAGCACCAGACCTGCTGCCGCTTGTGGGAGCGACGCAAGTCGCGACGAGTTCATGTCTCAATCCACGCGCCCGCGTGCGGCGCGACTTTACGCCGCGGGCTTAGAACCTGCTCAAAATCTCGCAACCCAGGAACGCCGATGGATGACAAGCAGGTTCCGGATACGGAATGTTGAACAGCATTTGTAGGCTGGGCTGAGCGTAGCGAAGCCCGGCATTTGGCGGCGGCT
>JAYUIZ010000232.1:0-2694 GCA_043765595.1 Lysobacter sp.
GTTCAAGCGCGTCGCCCTGTTTCTAGCCACCAACCTCGCGGTCATGCTGCTGCTCAGCGTGGTCATGGCCATTTTCGGCATCGATCCGCGCAGCAATGCCGGCCTGCTGGTGATGGCCGCGATGTTTGGTTTCGGCGGCTCGATCATTTCGCTATTGATGTCCAAGTGGATCGCAAAGAAGACCACCGGCGCCCACGTCATCCAGGAGCCGCGCAACGAGGTCGAACGCTGGCTGGTGCAGACCGTGCGCCGTCAGGCCGAGGCCTCGGGCATCGGCATGCCCGAGGTCGCGATCTACGACGCCCCCGAGATCAACGCCTTCGCCACCGGCGCCAATCGCAACAACGCATTGGTGGCCGTTTCGATGGGCCTGTTGCGTTCGATGGACCGCGATGAAGCCGAAGCGGTGTTGGCGCATGAAGTCAGCCATGTCGCCAACGGCGACATGGTGACGATGGCGCTGCTGCAGGGCGTGCTGAACACGTTCGTGATCATCCTCGCGCGACTGGTCGGCAGGGTGGTCGACGGTTTCCTGAATCCGGATCGCGAAGAAGGCGGCGGCATCGGTTACTACGCGACCGTGTTCGTGCTCGACATGGTGTTCGGCTTGCTGGCCAGCATCATCGCGATGTGGTTCTCGCGCTGGCGCGAGTTCCGTGCCGATGCCGGCGCTGCGAAGCTGGCCGGCAGCGGCAAAATGATCGCCGCGCTGGAGCGTCTGTCGATGACCTACGGCACCAGCACGCTGCCCAAACAGGTGCAGGCCTTCGGCATCTCCGGCGGCGTCGGCCATGGACTGCGCCGGCTGTTCATGAGCCACCCGCCGCTGGAAGAACGCATCGCCGCGCTGCGCAATGCCGCAACCGCCACGTCGGACGTGCGCCAAACCGCGTTCTAGTGGACTTGTCGTAGAGCGGACGCCAGTCCGCTGCCTCCAAGGCGCCGGGAACCTCCCAGAAGACAACAAGCCCGCCAATCGGCGGGCTTGTTCATACATCCAGACCTAACAGCGGCCTGAAGGCAGCTCCAGGACGTCAGGGATACGACATAACGGATACGACCTACAGCAAGGCGTGCGCGATCACTCGAAGTCGTAATTCATCTCGGGTCCGGCGGTGGCCAGGAAGTGGCCTTCCACGTAATCGACGCCGGCCGAGAACAGGATCGACATGCTGGCCGCGTCCTGCACGAATTCGGCGATGGTCAGGATGTCGAGGTCGCGGGCCCGCTGCGCGATGTCGCGCACACGCTGCTGGCTTTCGCTGTTCTTCGGCAGATCTTCGATGAAGCTGCGGTCGATTTTGAGCAACTGCGGCTGCACGTGGGTGAGCAGCTGAAACGAATCCAGACCGGCGCCAAATTGCTCCAGCCCCAGCCGGCAGCCGAACTGGTTCACCGCTGCGGCAAACTGCTGCACCGCATGCAGGTGGGTGAAAACCTTGGCTTCCTGCAACTGCAGGGTGAGGTATTCGCCGGAAGCGCCGCGCATCGCCAACTGCTCGCCGATGAAGGTCGACAGCGCGTCGTTCTGCAGCGAGGCCTGAGACACCTTCACCAGCAGCGTCACCGGTTTGCCGGCGTGTTCGCGCTGGGCGATGAGTTCGATTGCGCGTTCCGCCACGTAGCGGTCGATCAGTTCCAGCATGCCGTGGTCTTCGGCGATCTGCAGGAACACGCCCGGCGATACCAGTTCGCCGTCGCCGCTTCCCAGGCGCAGGAAGGTGTCGTAGACCGGGTGGTTGTCGCCCTGCAGATTGATCACCGGCTGGAAATGCAGGGTGAACTGTTTCTGCTCGAGCGCGTCGCGCAGGCGCTGCACCCAGATCTGGATGCGCTCGGCTTCGGCGCGGTCGACAGCGTTGGGGTCGAACAGTTCCAGGCGGTTGCCGCCTACGCCGGCCGCCGACTGCACGCCGGCTGCGGCCTTCGCCAGCACCTGGCTGACGCTGGCGTTCTTCTCGCTGACCTGCACGCCGCCGATGCTGGCGGTGATGACGCTGGAGCGCTGGCCGATGACGAACACTTCGGCGGCGAAGGTGTTGCAGATGCGGGTGGCGAGGGTCGCGGTGGCGGCGTGGTCGCTGTTGCGCAGCAGCACCGCGAGGCTGTTTTCGGAGAAGCGCGCGGCGATGGCATGTTCGTCCAGTTCGCTGCGCAGGCGTTCGGCGATGGCGGCCATGATGGTGTCGGCCGAATCCAGTCCGATCTCGTGCAGCAGGCGCTGGTAGTGGTCGGGCTCGATCAGCAGCAGACCGTGCTGGGTGCCGTTCTGGGCGGCGTCGGCCACCGCATCCTCCAGCGCGTGCAGGAAGGTCGGGCGGTTGAGCAGCCCGGTGACCTGGTCGCGCTGGCGCAGCTCTTCGACTTTGCGCGCCAGTTCCGGGTCCACGGCCTGTTCCTGACGGCGGAAGATCACCTGCTGGCAGGCTTCGCCCTCGTACTGGGCCAAGGTGAATTCCATCACCGCCGGAAACGCATTGCCTTCGATGTCGCGCGCTTCCAGTTCGTAGCGCGGCGGCGGGGCTTCGCCCTTGCTCATGCTCTTGAGCAGCTGCTTGAATTCGTCGAGATACTTGGTGCCGACCAGATCCAGCAGCGACATGCCCTCGATGTCCTCGAAGGATTCGTAGCCGAACATTTCAAGATACGCGTCGTTGGCGCGGATGTGCATGCCTTCGTGGACGTAGGCGATCG
>JAYUIZ010000233.1:0-2689 GCA_043765595.1 Lysobacter sp.
CCGGCAAACACCAGGACCATCTTGCCGATCTGAGCGGCGTCGCGCTGCCGGTCACTGCGCACTGTAACGGCCGCGAATTCAGCAATTTCATGCTGATCACCCATCGCGGCGTGAGCGGGCCGTCGATCCTGCAGATCTCGTCGTACTGGAATGTGGGCGACGCCCTGCATCTGGATCTGCTGCCGCAGGACGACGCCTTCGATGCGCTCAAGCAACTGCGCGAAAAACGACCCGCGGCGGAACTACGCACGGTGCTGGGCGACCTGTTCCCCAAACGCTTCGCGGAGCGTTTGTGTGAGGTGTGGTTCCAGAGCCGCCCGATGAAACAGTTCAACGATCCGGAACTGCGCGCGATCGCCGAACAGCTGCAGCGTTGGCCATTGATCGCCAGCGGCACCGAAGGCTATCGCACCGCGGAGGTGACGCTGGGCGGCGTGGATACCGATGAAATCTCGTCCTCGACGATGCAGTCGAAGCATGTGCCCGGTCTGTACTTCATCGGCGAAGTCGTCGACGTCACCGGTTGGCTCGGCGGCTACAACTTCCAGTGGGCGTGGGCGTCGGGACATGCGGCTGGCATGTCTGTGTAGGGCGGGCTCCGGCTTGAGGTCTCCCCACAAATTCATTCCGGATAGATTGGACGCGAAGGGGGCTTGCATCTGTCGTAGGCTGGGCTGAGCGTAGCGAAGCCCAGCCTGTGGGGGTACTGCTATTGGCCCGATGCGATGCTGGGCTTCGCTGCGCTCAGCCCAGCCTACAAATGCTGTGGACCCGTTCGGATGTCGGAATCGCGAATCGAAGCGCATCGCGCGGATCCGCGTGCGATGGCGAGAACCTCACCCTCACACGCCACCAGGATTAGCAAGCCGCGGCAGCAGCCCGGCCAGCGACACCAGATCCTGCCGGTTGTGGTCCGCCACGCGCCGCAGGTTCCGCGCCGATCCGCCGCGCAGGTAGCCGAGCCACGCCGCGGGCGCTTCGCTGCCGGGCAGGTCGTCCTCGCGCACAACACCCAGCACTTGGCGCTCAATGGTGGCGAGCCGGCAATTTTCCCATCGGCCGCGATAGCTGCGACGTGTGGGGTAGAGCAGGTCGATGTGATCCAGTCCCGTGATCGGATTGCGCAGACGCGCCAGGCGGAAGCGGGTCGCGAGTAACGGCGCGTCGTAGCTCTTGCCGTTGTAGCTGGCGAGGATGGTGTCTTCACGCAGCGTGTCGGCAAAAGCGTTCAGCAGGTCGCGTTCGGCAGAGAGCGTGGTGATCAGCCACTGGCGAATATGCAATGCATCGCTGCGCCACTGCGCGATACCGATCATGAAGGCGCGTGTGCCGGTGCCGCCGGCCAGACCGGTGGTTTCAGTGTCGAAGAACATCACCTTATCGACGGGGATGCGCGTGTCGCGGCGATCGAATACGCCGCACAGGGTCTGCGGCAACGGGTCGCAGTGCAGTGTGGTGTCGATCAGGCGAAGGCCCGGTGCGATGTGTTCGCCGGGCAGCGCACGGTCGATATCAGTGGCGGCACAGGCGACACGCGCGGGTGCACGCACGCGCAGCAGGCGGCGCAGGTCTTCGACGCTTTTCGATGCGGGTCTGGTGGCTGCGGGAATCGGTGTTGGTGCATGTGATGGTTGGACTGCGTGCACGCCATGCCCACTTTGCTGGCGGAGTGTGCGGAGGCGTTCGAGGGTGATGCTCACCAGCGGTTCTCATCTGCATTCGTTGCGAACCAAAGGCGGGGTCCGGGCCTTCGTCGGAATGACAGTTCAATTCGCCGGGATGACGGCTGAGCAGGATGCGTCATACGGCGTCCTGCGCTGCGGACAATGCGATCAATACGCGGCGCGCATGCGCTTTCGCAGTGGTATCGCGCGCTGCGCCTTCGATCGTGAGGATCGGCCCGATGCAGGCCGGGCAGCCGCTGGCGCAGTCGCAGCCGTCGATCAGGCCGGCCGCGCGCGTGACGAGTTCCGACTGCCGCGTCCACAGCGGCTCGGCCAGACCCACGCCGCCGGGAAAGTTGTCGTAGAGATAGATCGTCGGCGTGAACGCTGCCAGATCCTCGGGCGTAGCCGGCGCACCTTCGCCGCGTCGTAATTGCCCGCGGCCCCGCGCATCGGCAACCGCGAACCACGCGCCGTCGCCGCTGCCCACCGCTTTCTGCAGGTCGGGGTCGTCGGCCATCACCGCGATGCGCGCGACCACGTGCAGCGCGTATGCCGCGCCCAGGAAGCCATCCAGCGCATCCTGTTTCGACGCGAACAGGCTGTCCAGCACCGGCTGCGACAGTTGCCACCACACCGCGGTGGTGTGCAGCTGGGCATCAGGCAGATTCACTGGGCCATAGCCGATGTTCTCGTGGGTGTAATAGCGGATTTTCTTGTAACCGGACACGCGGCGCACCACGTGCACTTCGCCGTGATGGCTTGCGCCGGTGCCGGCAACTGCGCCGTCGAACTGCTCCAGCACTTTCAGCTTGGTGTAGTCGATCGCGTCGGTGTAGTAATCGACGTAAGTGCGGGTGACGAAGGCCTTGCGGCCTTCCCAGTCGAGGCGTTCGACCTGATACGGCGTGGACTGGATCATGTGGATCGCGCCTTCGTACAGCGTGAGCGGCGCGGCGCTGTAATCGACTTCGGCAATGATGACTTGACGGCCGTCGGTGCGGTCGACCACCACGAAATTGCCG
>JAYUIZ010000234.1:0-2687 GCA_043765595.1 Lysobacter sp.
CCAGCGCATCGCCCAGGCGCACGTCCACCACCATCAGCTTGCCCTCAATGCTCAGGTCGGCCAGCGACCCCAGCAGCCACTGCCCGTAAGTGTCTTGGCCAAGCGTGCGCGCGGCCTGCGGCACGAACAGCCGCGCGCGCTTGCTGCCGCGAAGCTGGTCGCCGAGGATCGCGATCGCGCGGGTCATCACCCGGCGATCGATCTCATGAACCAGCCCGGCGCGCTCGGCCACCGGCACGATCTCCGCGGCGGTATGCAGCTGACCGCTGCTGCCGCGCAGCCGCACGAGGGTCTGGTATTGCTCCTGTTCGCCGCCCACTACCGAGACGATCGGCTGGAACGCCAACTCCAGACGCTCGTTCTTCAGCGCCTCGTGCAGCTGCGCCAGCAGTTGCGTCGCCTGTTCCGACACCGCGTCCGATTGCGGGCGGTAGGCGGCGATGGCGGTCGGCTCGCTGCGTGCGAGGCGCAGGGCCTCTTCAGCCGCGGCCAGCGCCGTGCCGGCATCGGCGAAGCCGTGCGCAAGGTCGACGTAACCCACGCAGGCGCGCAGACGGATGTTGTCGCCGCTGGCATCCAGGTGGTGGCCGACGAAGGCGTCCCGGAGCTGGCGTGCCCACACCGCATGGCGATCGGGCGGCAGGCCCGGCCAGTACACGACGAAGGTGTTGTCGTTGAGCCGCGACGCGTGATGTTCGCCGGCGACCGAGGCGATCATCCGCCCGGCTTCGGTGAGAATCGCGTCCAGCGTGGCGTAACCGTAGTGGTCGCGCAGCGCGGACGTACCTTCGATCACCACGAAATGAACCGCGCCCGAAGTCTGCTGCGGGAACGCCATCGCCAGTTGCTGCAGCATATAGGTACGGGTGAGCAGACCGGTGGCCGGGTGGCGGCGCACTTCCTGTTCGCGCTGCTGTCTCAGCGCGCGCGCGCGGCGGACGCGGTTTTCCACTGCGGCGATGAGGTGGCGCGGCCGCACCGGTTTGCTCAGGTAATCGTCGGCGCCGCTGTCGAGGACTTCGAAATGGCTCTCGGGATTGGTGTCGCCGGTCAGAAACACCACCGGGATGTGCGCGTACGCGGCGTGACTGCGGATCAGTGAGGTGAGTTCGGTACCGCTCATGCCGGGCATGTGCAAATCCATCAGCACCAGATCGGGAATGAACCGGTCCAGCGTGGCCATGGTGTCGCTGGCCACCTGCACCACTTCCGCATCCATGCCCGCGCCCTTCAGCACGCCCTGCGCGAACAGCGCCTGGCTGCGGTCGTCCTCGACAATCAATATGCGGTAGGCGGGCTCGCCTGCTTTGTTCGGCACCACCATGGGCGTGACTTCAACCACGACGGCTTCTTCGACCGCAGGATCGGCAGCCTCGAAAACCACCGGGGGCGGTGCATCGCTGCACCAGCGCCGCCAGTAATCGGCAGGTGGATACTCGGCGCGGGCAGTCGCGCCCGAGCCTATCGGTCGGCCTGTAGTAGCGGACGAATTGCGCGCTTGTGGAACGGAGGACATCGCGGCTCCCTGCTCGAACGCCCATTATGCGGGTTAGTCCGGCGTTGGGAAGCGCCGGGGGTCATGGGGCGTTCGCTGGGTCGGGCGTGCGGGGCCGGGCCGGCCATGCGCGATGCACGCCGCGGAATCGCGGTGCAGAGCTGATCAGGACGGAGACAGCATCCGCGAGACGCTCCGAAACAGCTTGCGCCACAGCCACCACACCAGCAGGGCGATGGTCAGGCCGCTGCCGACCACGAAGGTCAACGCGATCCAAGGGTGCGACCAGACCAGCGCCAGCCCGCCGATGACCACGGTGTCCTCGGCGATCGATGTCGTCCAGTTGCTGATCGGTTCGGGCGATGTGTTCAGCAGCGCGCGGGTTCCGGATTTCAGCACATGGCTGGTCAGCGCGGCGCCAGCGCCGGCGGCCATCATTCCGGCACCGAGGTCGCCGTCGGGAGAGATTGCGGCGGCCGCGAGGAAAGCGCCTGCCGGCACCCGCAGCAGGGTCTGCAGCAGATCCCAGCCCGAATCCACGCCGGGGATCTTGTCGGCGAAGAATTCCGCCACCGCCAGCGCGCCGGACACGCCCAGCACCCAGGGCGATGTGGTGGCTTCGAGCGCCGGCGGCAGGTCCAGCCAGCCGAAATAGCCGGCGATGCCGACGCCGAATACGGTGAGATAGGCGCGCACGCCGGCCAACCAGGCCAGCAGGATGCCGATGGCGAACACATGGGCTTCGGACATGACCACTCCAACAGCGCGCCAGGCGGCAGGAATGCCGGACGCAAGCCACGGCCCGGCGGGCCGCACGCCGGCACAGTAGCAGAACGTCGCCTTGACACGACTTTAAGGTCGTCCGGTTAGGATGATAGAGATGAACGACCTGTCCGATACCGCCCCGCCCAAGCGCCGCCGCGCCTCGCGCAAGGCCGCCAAACCTGTCGACGCATTCACCGATCTACCCGCGGAGGCGGCGGTCAGGGCCATTCTCGAACATGCCCTGCAGCCGGACGCCGAGGGGCGTGCCGAAGCCGAGATCGAGTTCGCGCTCGCTGAAGCCTCGTCCGCCGCTGGTCCCCAGCACGGCGCCAAGACCGCCAGCGATCCGGTGCCCGCCAAGCCTTGCCGCGCGCCGCGCAAGCGCGGCAAATCCGCGAAGCGTCAGGCAGCGGCACAGGCGCAGTCC
>JAYUIZ010000235.1:0-7711 GCA_043765595.1 Lysobacter sp.
AGACGAATGTGCAACCAGCTATCAATGACTTGCACTCGGATTTCGACCCCAATACCCTGCTTTTCAAGGGTGTCAACCAGTATTTCAGCAGCCTGTTAGGCAGCGCCAACAGCCTGAAGGCTGTTTTACCGGGGATGCTTGTGCTGTTTCCGGGGTTGCGAATACGCGGGCATCGTGATTTCGGAAAGACGCTTACATCGCTACGCCGGATGGTGCGGTGTCCGCAGCATCCGTTGCTTCGCCGCCGCCCAGCATCTGCTTCCATGCGAAGTACATCGCGCAGGCGATGAAACACACGAAGAACCCGTTCAGCAGCGCGTTGCCGATGAGCAGCGCAGTGTTGCCGGCAATCAATGCGACGGTGCCGATGAGGATGCCGAAACCGATGGCTGTCGCGAACACCAGCACGACGCCCAGCAGCATGAACACGATCAGCGCCGGAAGATTGCGCATGCAGGCAGCGAAGCTGCGCCTCATCGCGGCTACCAGACGGACGTCGGTGAACAGCATGTCCGGCACCACGGTCAGGGTCAGGAACAGGGTGGCGAAACCGATGCCCACCACCAGCGCCATCCACAGCGTCAGCCGTCCGACCGGCATGTCGAGCAACAGGTTCGGATCGATCTGCTTGCCCGCTTCGGCCTGGGTCTGCAGCTTCGCCATCAGCGCCATCAGCTTTTCGATGTTCTCCACGCCAACCAGCGCATACAGCAGGCCCAGGCACAGCACCAGCACCAGCACTTGGGGGATCAGCGTGCTGATGAGCCGCCCGGCCTTGCCGGTGTGGATCGACGCCAGCAGGTGCGCTGGCGCTGCGCTGCGCCCCTCGTCAACCTCATGTGCCGCGAAAATCATGCCAGCCATGATCAGCGGGCCGATCACGAAAAACGCCAGTTGCAGCACGGCGGCCGCGCCGGGCGCCGCAGTGACGACAAGCGCCATCGACAGCCACAGGCCGGCGTAAATCAACATCAGCAGCCCGAACCCGACCGGCGACCTGCGCAGCAACCCGAATGCTCCGAGCAGCCATTCCGCGCCGGCGGAGGCCGGTACCTTGCGAATTTCCATCGTTGTCCTCGAATCTGTGGCGGGTGTGGCGGAGTGCGGAAGAAAGCCCGCTAATGGCCGCGCAGTGTAGCGGCGTGACGCACGAAGCGGCGCAGCACCCCGCGCGCCAGCGGCGTGGGTTTGATCTCGTTCGTCATCCGTTGATGGCAGTGGCCCTCGTGCCGCAGCGCATCGCGGCGCGCGTGCACGTAGCCGCGCATGTGGCCGGCGCTGAATTCGGGGTGGAACTGCACGCCCCAGGCGTGATCGCGCCAGCGGAACGCCTGGCAGTGGTCCTGTTCCGAACACGCCAGCACCGCGGCGTCGACCGGCGGACGCAGCACGGTCTGCAGATGCGTCACCTGCGCCGCGAACCGCGGCGGCAGCGTGGCGAACAGCACGTCGTGCGCGGCTTCCGGGTGCAGGTCCACCGGAACCGTGCCCATCTCGCGGCCGGCCGGGTTGTCGCCGACCTCGCCGCCCAGCGCATGGGCGATCAGCTGATGGCCGTAGCAGATCCCGAAGACCGGCAATCCGCCGTCCAGACCGTCGCGCAGCCAGTCGGCAGTGCGCTCGCTCCAGTCGTGGCGGTCGGTGACCATCGCCCCGGAACCGGTCACCAGCACGCCGGTGTAGGGCTGGTGGGCGGGCAGGATTTCGCCGGCTTCGACATTCACTACCGTGACCTGATCGGCATGCAGACCGGCGGCGACGCGGATCCAGTGCGGAAACCGCCCGTGGCGGCGCATGCTCGGCACCGGTTGGCCGGTCTCGATGATCAGGAACTGGGGATCGGGCTTGGGCATCGCGGCATGGGCGGCGGAGACTGCCGCTTATACTACCGAGTCCCCACACTGCCAGCGCCTTTCCATGCAGGGACCGACCTTCCAGGAACTCATCCAGCGCCTCAACGCATACTGGGCCGCGCAGGGCTGCGTGCTGATCCAGCCCCTCGACCTGGAAGTCGGCGCCGGCACCTTCCATCCGGCCACTTTCTTGCGCGCGCTGGGCCCGGAGCCGTGGAACGCCGCCTACGTGCAGCCCTCGCGCCGTCCCACCGACGGCCGCTACGGCGAAAACCCCAACCGTCTTCAGCATTACTACCAGTACCAGGTGGCGATGAAGCCCAACCCCGACAACATCGTCGAGCTGTACTTCGATTCGCTCAAAGCCCTCGGCGTCGATCCGCTGGTGCACGATCTGCGTCTGGTCGAGGACAACTGGGAATCGCCGACGCTCGGCGCCTGGGGCCTGGGCTGGGAAGTCTGGTTGAACGGCATGGAAGTGACCCAGTTCACCTATTTCCAGCAGGCCGGCGGCATCGAATGCAAACCGGTGCTGGGCGAGATCACCTACGGGCTTGAACGCCTGTGCATGTACCTGCAGAACTGCGACAACGTCTACGACCTGGTGTGGACCATCGGCCCGCAGGGTGTGGTCACTTACGGCGATGTCTTCCTGCAGAACGAACGCGAGCAGAGCGCCTACAACTTCGAGCATGCGAACGTTGAAGAACTCTTCCACCGCTTCGACGCCTGCGAAGCCGAGGCGCTGAAGCTGGTGGAACTGAATCTGCCGCTGCCGGCCTACGATCAGGTGTGCAAGGCCTCGCACAGCTTCAACCTGCTGGACGCGCGTCGCGCGATCAGCGTGACCGAACGCCAGCGCTACATCCTGCGCGTGCGCAATCTGTCGCGCGGGGTCGCCGAAAGCTATCTCGCGCAGCGAGCGAAGCTCGATTTCCCAGGACTGAAAGATCTGCAGAAACGCCAGGCGCTGGGCTTGCCGACGCTGTCGATACAGGAGGCCGCGTGATGAGTCAAACCGTGCAGCCACTCCTGATCGAACTGGGCACCGGAGTTCAAGCCCCTCTCCCGCCGAAAGAGGGATTGGGGTGAGGGTCCGGCGCAAGCGATGCCGTGACCGCACCCCGTACCCTCATCCGCCCTTCGGGGACCTTCTCCCGGTGGGAGAAGGAAGCAACAGAAAGAGCCGCAATATGATCGATAAACAAGCCCTCCTGATCGAACTAGGCACCGGAGTTCAAGCCCCTCTCCCGCCGGGAGAGGGGTTGGGGTGAGGGTCCGGCGCAAGCGACGCCATGACCGCACACCGTACCCTCATCCGCCCTTCGGGGACCTTCTCCCGGTGGGAGAAGGAACAGCACACAAAGAGCCGCACCATGAGTGAAATGAAGCCGCTTCTGATCGAACTCGGCACCGAAGAACTGCCGGTCAAAGCCCTGCCGGGTCTTGCCCAGGCGCTGTTCGACGGCGTCATCGCCGCGCTGAGCAAGCGCGGCATCGCCTTCGACCGCGACGGCGCCAAGCCGCTCTATACCCCGCGCCGGCTCGCGGTGCTGCTGCCCGGCGTGGCCGTCGAACAGCCCGAACAGCGCAGCGAAGTGCTGGGCCCGTATCTCAACATCGCGCTGGATGCGGAAGGCAAACCCACCCGCGCGCTGGAAGGCTTCGCCGCGAAGGCGGGCATCGACTGGACCACGCTGGAAAAAACCACCGACAACAAGGGCGAACGTTTCGTCCACCGCGCGGTGAAGCCCGGTGCGCGCACCGCCGCGCTGCTGCCGGACATCCTGACCGAAGCGCTGGCCGCCATGCCCATTCCCAAACCGATGCGCTGGGGCAGCCACGAATACGGCTTCGCCCGGCCCGCGCACTGGCTGGTGCTGCTGCTAGGCGACCAGGTCATCGACGCCGAAGTGCTGGGCATCAAATCGGATCGCATGAGCCGCGGCCATCGTTTCCATCACGATAAAACCGTGTGGATCAGTACGCCGGGCGATTATGTCGACGCCCTGCGCGCGGCGAAGGTGCTGGTCGACCCCGAAGAACGCCGTGCCCGGGTCGTCGCCGAAGTCAACGGCGCCGCGCTGAAGGTCGGCGGCAACCCACGCATCACCGACGACAACCTTGAACAGGTGCAGTGTCTGGTCGAATGGCCCAAGGCCGTGCTGTGCGCGTTTGAGCGCGAGTTCCTCGCGGTGCCGCAGGAAGCGCTGATCGCGACCATGGAAGCCAATCAGAAATTCTTCCCGGTGCTGGATGCAGGCGGAAAGCTCACCGAGCACTTCATCGGCATCGCCAACATCGAGTCGAAGGACGAAAGCGAAGTCCGCAAAGGTTACGAACGCGTGATCCGCCCGCGCTTCGCGGATGCGAAGTTTTTCTTCGATGAGGATTTGAAGCAAGGTCTGGCGTCGATGAACGAAGGCCTGAAAACGGTGATGTATCAGGCCAAGTTGGGCAGCGTGGCCGACAAGGTCGCGCGCGTCGCTGCGCTGGCGGAAAGCATCGCCGCGGAAGTCGGCGTCGATCCGCAGTTGGCGCGTCGCGCTGCGGAATTGGCGAAAGCCGATCTGCAGTCGCGGATGGTGAATGAGTTTCCGGAATTGCAGGGGATTGCCGGGCGTTATTACGCCGAGGCTGCTGGCGAGTCGGCGGACGTGGCTGCGGCCATCGATGAAGCGTATATGCCGCGGTTCGCGGGCGACGACATCGCGCCGAGCAAGTTGGGGCAGGTGCTGGCGATTGCGGAGCGGTTGGATACGTTGGCGGGTGGGTTTGCTGCTGGGCTGAAGCCGACGGGGAATAAGGATCCTTTTTCGTTGCGGCGTAATGCGTTGGGGGTCGCCCGCACATGCATCGAAGGGGGCATCAACATTACCCAGAAAAATGCCTTTTTCGCTAGCATACTTGCGCTTGAAGCTGTGATGTATCAAAGCAAAGTGCAAGACATCATTGGTGGAAAACCAATCACTAGTTTGCTCGATCCGCGAGAGGCCGAGCTTGCCGCAGCGCGCAAGTTCTTTCTCGGAGGGAACCTGCGGCCATTCGTTGCTGAAGAAGCAAAAATTCAAGCTCAGGAAGCGACGGAATTCACCGTCGACCGCCTGCGAGCCTATTACGCCGACCAAGGCGTGACCCCACAGCAATTCGAAGCTGAAGCAAAAATTCAAGCTCAGGAAGCGACGGAATTCACCATCGACCGCCTGCGAGCCTATTACGCCGATCAAGGCGTGACCCCCCAGCAATTCGAAGCTGTTGCCGCGCTGATGCGCCCGGTCGCGACTCGCGTCGCTCCCACAGGGGATGCGGCGTCTGTTGTGGGAACACAGTCTGTTGTGGAAGCACAGACGGTTGTGGGAGCGACGCAAGTCGCGACGAACGAAGCCGCGATCTCCGGCTCCCTCCTCGACTTCGACCACCGCCTCAAGGCCATCGGCGAATTCGCCAAACTGCCGGAAGCCGAAGCCCTCGCCGCCGCCAACAAACGCATCCGCAACATCCTGAAGAAAGCCGACATCGCGATTCCGTCCATGGTCGACACCGCCCTGTTCGTCGAAGACGCCGAACGCGATCTATACGCCGCCGTCGAACAGGCCATCGCCGACACCGATGACGCCCTGAAAACCCGCGACTACGTGGCGGTGCTGGGCCGTCTCGCGCGCCTGCGCCCCGAGGTGGACACCTTCTTCGACAAGGTCATGGTCAACGCCGACGACGCGGCGGTGCGCGGCAATCGCCTCGCCCTGCTGCAACGCCTCGCCGACCGCCTCGGCAGCGTCGCCGCGATCGAGCATCTGTCGGTCTGACGCCACGCCGATCCCCACATAACGCGGGGATCGTCACCACGCGTATCCCGGCATCATGCGGGTCGAAGCATTACGCGGATCGCCGCTATGCGAATCCACGCATAGAGTGCGCCTCCGGCGCACCGTTCTTGACGGGAGTAACCGAGCAATGCTGCGCCACAGGCGCACCCTATGGCGGACGATCGCTCGCTTGCCGCTTTGCCGCCGCGTCATGCGCTCTACACGACCGGCGGTCGCATCGGTCGAAGAACGCCGAACCGCTTGCGCCGGATGTGACGCACGACCATTGCATGCGCGGAATGCCTTGCTAGGATCACTTCCGCCGCGTCGCGGATGCGGCGCTCGCGCGCCCCGTTGCGGGGAAGCCAACGCCACGGACATGGCCGCGGGGACAGACCCGACTTTTCAAGGAGAGATACCCATGAAACGCATGCTTCGGACTGCCGTCGCCGTCAAACTCTCGGCCCTGCTGCTGGCGATCGCCGCACCGGCCGCCGCCACCGAGGCCTACATCGACTGTTCGCTGCAGAGCAACGCTTGTTTCGGCGATGCCAGCAGCGATTCGGGCCCGGTCACCTTCATGTATCAGTTCGATTACGTCGGCATCGACGCGATCTTTCCGGCGGACTGCACCAATCAGAATTACTGCCGGTTCTACTGTATCCGGCATCCGGGGCCGCTGGTCGCACGGGTGCTGGTGTACGACGCCAACTTCAATCTGCTGGCAAGCACCGAGTGGGTGCCGGCCTTGTGCACGCAACAGGACATCCTGTTACCGGCGCCGTTGTAACGCGACTGCGGCACTCGCCGCGGACCGCACCCGGAAGCGCCGGCACCCCCGTGCCGGCGCTTCCGCCCTTTCAACGCATGGCAAGTTGCACGATGAGACGCTGACTTGAGACCGTACTTACAAACAATTTGCGCGCTGTTGTCATTTTCGTCTGCTGGAATTGCGGCTTCGAAACACATGGAGCGAGCGCAGATGCAGGCCCGTCCGAAGGTCTTCCATATCGTCTTCGCGGCCGCGCTGACCTGCGCGCCTGCGTTCGCTGCCGAATCCGGGCCATGGTCTGAGATCAAGGTCGGCGGCCTCACCGACAGGGATCGCGGCGAGTACGACGTGATGCTGGTGGCGATCAACGGCTCGATGGATTTTGCCGATCGTTCGCTCTACGAATTGCAGCCGGGCCCCTACAATTTCAGGCTCGCCAGCAAGAAACGCGGCAAGAGCAGCGAGATGACCATGCAGCCGTTCGCGGTCGGGATTCGCCCCTGCACGCGCTACGCGCTGGTGGCGGATCACTCCGATCCGCAGCCCAACCGCAGCTGGAAGGCGACGGTTCGCGCGGAGGAACCGATCAAATCCTGCATGAAGAAATTCGGCGAACAATCGCGGATGCGCGACGACGCGGCGGTGGCCGGACACTGAGCAGAATTCCGCCGCGGGCGTCTCAGCGCCCGAAGCCACGATGAATGCGGGCGCGCCTTGCTGGGTGAAAATCGGAATGTGCCGGGTATCCTGTCGCGATGCCATCCGCCTCCCGCCACGCCCTCGCCGCAGTCCTGTTCACGCTCTGCGGCACCGCGCACGCGGCGCAGATCACCGATGTCCGCATCGACGGCCTCGACGAGGCCATGACCGACAATGTCCGCCTCGCGCTGTCGCTGGAAGACGCGAAAGGCAAGCGCGTCTCGGACGCGCGGCTGGATTATCTGCTGCGCGTCGCCGAAGACGAAACCCGTGAAGCGCTGGAACCGTTCGGCTATTACTCGCCAGAGATCGCGATCAGCGACAGCGCAGCGGGCGCGTCGCTGGCCGAGGATGCGCCGGTCAGCGTGGTCATCACCGTGCGCTTGGGCGAACCGGTGCGCATCCGCAGCGCGCAGGTCGCGATGCTGGGCGACGCCGAAGACGACCGCTATCTGAGGGAAGAGATCGACGCGTTCACGCCGAAGGTCGGCGACGTGCTGGAGCATGCGAAGTACGAACAGAGTAAAGCGTTCATCACCCGCCGCCTCGCCGAGCGCGGTTATTTCGATGCCGATTTCGCC
>JAYUIZ010000236.1:0-2670 GCA_043765595.1 Lysobacter sp.
CGACCCGAGTCGCCGAACGCGATCGCGATTTCGCTGCGTCCTGCTTCGCTGAGGTGTGGCGAGAATTCGATAGTTAACAGTTGGGTCTCGATCCGGCGCTTGTGGACGGCACCTTCGCGTTCGGCCGCTTCCAGTTCCGCTTCGACCTTCGACAACTGTTCCGACAGCGCGATGACATCGGCGATCTTCAGATCGCTGCGCCCCTGGAATTCGAGCAGTCGCGCATGCTGTTTGCTGAGACGACTGCGCAGCAGCGTGTTGTCGCTCACCGCAACCGCCAAGTCTTCAGCGCGGGTACTGCGGTCGCCGATATCCCCGCCCTCGCCCGAAGCCACGATCAGCGGTTCCACCGCCTTCGGTTCGGCGCGCACGCGCAGCGATGCATACGGATAACGACCACCTTTCTGGCTGACATCCAGCACCAGACAGGCACCAAATTTTCCGGATTCGCAGGCCTGCTTAACAGTTTTCACTTTCGCCGCGATCTTGCCCGCATCCAGACGGATTTGGACTTCATGCTCGTAGGCCAGCATGGCCTGCTCACCTGTGTTCGGCCGCCGCTCCATGGGACGCTGGACAACCCGGCTGTAGTTCGCTTCCGGCACATCGCCCAGAAATTCACTCGCCAAATGGTCGACACCCATTTGGCGTAAGGCGGCTGGATTGCCGCCCCCGGCGGCATCGCTAGCCGCATCTGCCGCAGCCATGGCGGCATCCGCTGCAGCAGTGGCCGCATCCCCGGCAGCAGCGTATTCATCTCGATTATGGGATGCCTTGTCGGCACCGCAGCCAGCCACCAGCGCGGCTATGAGGACCAGGGTCAGATACGGGATGCCGCGCATGTCGATGTCCCCTTCAAAGGTCAGGCCACGCTAACTATCCTGCCGGGCGTACGCAAGTCCGCTCGAATGCAATCAGCCCGATGGACCTCGCCAAAAAATCAGGCCGCCCGGAGGCAGCCTGATTCGGATTGCTCTCACAACGTCGTGTCCGATCAGAACTCCTGACTGAACTTGATGCCGAAGGTACGCGGCTGGCCCGCGACGGAATATACCTGCGCCGCGCAGACCTGCTCCGGGCACTGCACATTGCGGCCGTACTGCGCGTTCTCGTCGAGCAGATTCTTGATGTAGAAATCCACCGACCAGTTGTTCTTGCGCGCACCGATGGCGAAATCGACCAGCGTGTACGAAGGCAGATCGCCGAGGATGTTGCGTTCAACGATCCGCAGATCCGAAGTGCGCCGCCCTTCATGCACCACCGAACTCTGCCAGTAGGCTTCGTAATCGGCGATGTCGAAAGTGTAGCGCGCGGTCAGGTTGCCCTTGTAGTCGGCGGTGACCGGCAGACGTGTGCCTTTCGGCGCCAGCAGATTGGGGCCGCTGAAGTAATCTTCGGTCAGTTCGGCGTCGAAGAAACCCACCCCTGCCGACAAGCGCAGGTTGTAGGTCGCCGCCCAGTTCACGTCCATTTCCAGGCCCTGGATGCGTGCCTGGTTGGCGTTGCGGATTTCGGTCAGACCGTTCTGCCCCAGTACCGGGAACTGGAAGTCGTCCCAGATCTGGCGGAAGGCTGCGCCGTTGAAGGTGAGGCGATTATCGAGCCAGGAGGTTTTCCAGCCGATTTCGTAATTGGTGAGGAACTCGGTGAGATACGGCGGCAGCGTGCCGCGGCGGTTGATGCCGCCCGGGCGATACCCTTCCGACCAGGTGAGATACATCATCTTGTTCGGCGCGAACTTGTACGCCAAGTTCGCCTTGCCCAGCGTGTCCTTTTCCTGCACGTCCTTGTCGAAAATTTTGCAGGGTGCGCCGTTGAACGGCGTCCAGTTGGCAGGATTAGCGCCATATTGATTGATACACGCTGCCTGGCCGTAAAGTCTTTCCACAGGCTGCCCGCTTTGCGACAGATACCCGTCTGAAAACCCGAAGAAACCCTTCAGCGCATTATCGGCGCGGAAATGCCGGAAACCGACGGTGCCGGTGAGCTTGTCGGTGAAGTCGAACGAGAGTTCGCCGAAGATCGCTTCGTCGTGGTCCTTGCGCTCCTGCTGGGTCAACCAGATGGTGTCTTCCCAGCCGCGCACGGACAAGCTCGATGCCAGATTATCGATGCGATAGCGCTGTTCGATGTCGTGCGACTGGTCCATCCAAAACAGGCCGGCGACGAAGCGCAGGCGATTTTCCTGCGACGAAGCGATGCGCAGCTCGTGGCTGGTCTTCTTGTAGCCATCCTGTGCCTGAATGTATTGGGCAGGGTTGATGAACGCCCCGTTGTCGTCGACAAAATACTGGCCATAGCCCAACAGCGTGTCGTACCAGAAGCCGTAATCGCTGTAGTCGGTCTCGCTGTCGACGTCGCGCTTGAGGTGGGCGAAGGCGTAGGTCAGATCGAAGTTGCCGATCTTGCCCTGCACGGTCAGCGCCGCCTGCGCCCAGCGATCATCGCCGCGCTCGGGATAGGCATGACTGATCTTGCGCTCACCGATGGTGTCGTCGTAGGCGAAGTTGCCGTTGACCCGCTGGCGCTGGCCCATGATCGTCGGGGTGATCGTCCAGTTGTCGTTGAGGTCGATCTTCAGCGCGAGGCGCGCGCCGACGGTGTCGACATCGTTGTAATTGTCTTCGACGCGATCAGCGTTGTTCTGGGTGATGCCGGAGGTCGGAAAGG
>JAYUIZ010000237.1:0-2670 GCA_043765595.1 Lysobacter sp.
GCCACAACCCGTGGCACAGAACTGCACGCCCGATCGCAGCGTCGAATATCCCGCTTATGCGCGCACCATCGATATTCTGCAGCGCAGCGGCGAAATCGATCGCGCGTCCGTGCATTTCAAGCAGGTGCGCGCCACGGTCGATCGTGTGTTGGCCGACAAAAATCCGGGCGCGATGGCGCAGGTCGCCCCGATCCTCGACCCACTGTTTTCCGATAAGGAAGTACGCAAGCGCGCAGCCTGCGACTTCACCCGGCACTCGCGCGACGCGCCGATCGTCGATGCCTGGAATGCCTGGATTTCCGACAGCGCGATGCGGAACATCCACACCCTCGTGGTCGCCGATCCCGGCGCCGCCACCGCTGGGCAGCTACGCGTCAGCGCATCGCGCCGCGAATTGCTGACGCGCGTCTGGGTCGCCATCGGCCAAACCCGATTCGCGGCGGAGCGAGAGAAGTCGATCAAGCGCGCCGAAGCGGTCGTCGTGGCCGCGCTCGATCCGGCCGCCACCCGACCGATCATCGCGCCATCGGCGCAGCCGGCCGATGAGCGCGTCGTGATCGATCAATGGCTGGCTGTCCAACTGACGAAGGTTGCGGATGACGATCTGAAGCGTTACCTCGGTTTCGCCGAGTCTGAAGCCGGCCGCGCGTTCTATCGCTCGCTGCGTGAGACCTACACCAGCGCGATGAGCGGATGGGAAGGTACGCTGGCAGTCGAGACAAGAACGAAGATCACGCCGAAAGTGCTCACCCTCGGCCCCGAAACGATCGCATCGCATATCGCCCAGGTGCGCAGATCGCTCGACGCGATGGGCAACCAGAATCAGCTGTCGGACATCAAAAGCCGATTGGAGACCCTCGCTCGCCTCGCGCCGCAAAACGCGGAAGTCAAAACCCTGCAGGGCCGCGTCGAACTGGACATGCTGGCGACGCTCGATCAGTTCCGTTCGCCTTACGAGCAGCAGCAGCTCCGCGCGGCGGATTCCGACCTCGATACGCGGTGGGTGGAGGCGTACGGTCGCCCAGAACCGTACTTGGTGTCTGCGGTCAAGTTGGCGCCGGGAAGCGCCGAAGCGCGGGCATTCCTGGGGCGGGTGAGGTTTCTCCAGCGGAAGGACGTTGAAGCTGCAGTATTGTTCGCAGAAGCGCGACGCCTCGATCCGGACGAACCGAATGTTCCGTTGTTTGAAGCGGACCTGGCCTATGCAAACGACGATCATGCGAAAGCCGTGCGCGGTTATCGCGATGCGCTTGCGAAGCCGAACGGACGCGATCTCAATCATATACTTGCAAGCGCACGACTGCGGGAGTCGCTGACCGCGCTTGGGCGCGGAGGCGAATACGCTGCCATCGTCAAGGAGCAGATCCGGCTGCATCCTGAGCTGTGGGATCTGCGCTTGGACTATGCCGACCATCTGATGGATCGCGGCGGTGCATCGGCGGAGGCGTTGACGGTGCTCGCTCCTATTCCGAAAACGTGGTTCAACGATCGCCAGCCGCTGCTGCAGACCCGCATCCAGATTCAGAAAGTGATCGAGGCAACGCCGTCGGCGCGCGCGGAGGTCGTGGATCGATGGGAGCTGGCCTCCTTTGACACCGTGGCTGTTGGCCAAGCGCTGTGTCGAACCAAACGCCTGGACGTGGCGGATGCCATTTTCAGATCGCCCAAGCGTCCCGATGTTGGCATCCACATCGCCCGATCGATGATCGGCTGCGCGGTGCTGGAGCGGCGTCAGGATGCAGTGGTCGCCGCATTACCATTTTTCACCGATATCAATGCGCCGGTGAACGAGCTGTGGCAGGACACCGCGCTGTGCGGTGCGGCTGCCCTTGGCGACGCCAAAACCCTGGTGGTGTTGCTGAAAGCGAAAGCCGATCCGGAGCGTCGTTGCACCGGCGGGCAGACTGCCCGTCAGCGTCTTGTTGCGCTGGCTGCGAAAGGCGATCGCGGTGCAGGCGAAGCATTGGTGCAGCTGGAGAAGTACACCGCAAGCAAATGATTCACGCACTGTGGCGGAATCGACCGTCCGCATCTCCGGCACGCAAAACCAGATGAATCTGCCAAGCACAAGGTATTTGGCGATCACTTCCATCGACCGCGCATAACGCGATCGATGGGCCGCGGGCTCAATCCTTTCGCTTGCTGATTACGTCGCCGGACGCAGAGTTCAAAATCCCTGCCTTCTGGGTCTTCCGTTTTCCACACGACTTTGTGGAATTTCACATCGTTATATTCGTATAGCCCTGCGCGCTTACAGCGATCTCCTGATCTGCGCTTCGGCCATGGTGTCGCGCATCGGACCTGTGCAGACACCAGCCTAGCCAATGCGATAACTGCGATCTTGATTGTGGCGAGAAACGTATGGCGCGGGATACAGCGTTTAATAGCACCGTCTTCAAGGGCGCCGCATTCAAGCGCAATGTCCGTCGAGTGATTCGTGGTCATCTCCTTACGCATTTCGATGATTCAAAGCCTTGTGTCGGAGCCTTTTCTCAATGCAGAGTGAAACGAATCGAGTCCAATCCTTCGTTTTCCATCATCTGCGGAATGCATGTCGCATCGTGCATAAATACCGATGCCGCCGCGCTCGATTCCGGAAACGGGTCGGCATATCCAGAGACCCTATACTCGGACCCTCTCCCAACAATGAGGATGACGCCATGGACGATA
>JAYUIZ010000238.1:0-7708 GCA_043765595.1 Lysobacter sp.
CTCTCTTGGCAGACGCAGTCTGCAGCCCTGCACAACCGATCATCCCTATGCATCCAAGGAAATGCCATGAAGTTCCTGTTGTCCGCCGTCGCCGCGTGTCTGCTGTGGTTGTTCACTGCCCAAGCCTGCGCCCAGTTCACGCAGCCACCACCCCGCAGCCCCCCGCCGACCTGCGGCCGGCTCAAGGACGGTGGCTTTCCGGAAATTTCCAAATCCGATTGCAAGGTGCTGCACGCGCTTCCGAACGTGGACATCATCCTGGAATGCGAGCACTACGCATATTCGATGCTGTGCCATGCGGGCACCTATGCGTACAACGGATCACAGTGGGAACTGCTGGATCCGTCGACGCTCACCCACGGCTGGTCCTTCATCGTGGATGGCCAAGAGTCTCATCTGCCTCCCAACAATCAAGACGTGGCGGCGGTCAGCTGTGGGCATACGCGCCATGGCTATGTGCGCATCGCGGTGTGGGATGTCGTCGTACAGACGGATTTCCACTGTCCGCGCACTATCGTGCCGGGGTGGTGATCGCCGCAGGGCGCTGTTGACGGTCATTTGCGCCGCTGGATCGGTGTCCCGGCGGCTGCGAACAGGTTTGGCAACCGCGCTGCGCATCGTCGATAGCTGGAGCCGGCGTCCACCGGCAGAAAGATGTCCGCTTGATGTCGAGAGCATGGCCATTCGGAATCAATAATGGTTGGGCAATCGTCGGTGATGGGTCAGCTATTCGGATTACCCGTTGCCGGGCGACCGAAATACTCTTCCAGCGGCTCGGGCTTGTGCAGAGCGAATCCCTGGGCGAAATCCACGCCCAGCCAGCGCAGGAGTTCGCAGTCCTCCTCGTTTTCGACCTGTTCGGCCACCGTCTTCCTGTCGAGAACGTGGGCGATATCGGTGATCGAACGCACGATCGCGGTCGACAGCGGCGAGTCGCGCAGGTCGCGGATGAAGTTGCCGTCGATCTTGAAATAGTTCACGTCCAGCGAGCGCAGGTAATTGAACGAGCAGAAACCGGTGCCGAAATCGTCCAGCGCGAAGGCGCAGCCCAAGGCGCGCAGTTGGGTGATCAGCCTCTGCGCGCGGCCCAGATCGCTGACGGCGCTGGTTTCGGTGATCTCGAAACACAGGATGCTAGCCGGCAGTGGACTGCGCAGCACGCGCTCGACCAGGAATTGCTGGAACGTCTCGTCGACCATCGATGCGGCGGTGAGATTGATCGCGCACTGGTGCACCTGCGCGGCGGCATCCGGACGCGCCTCCAGCCAGCCCAGCGCCAGTTCGATCACGTGCCGGTCGAGCTGGACGCCCAGATGAAAGCGTTCGGCCGCGGGAATGAAATGGCCGGGCGCGAGGCGCTGGCCAGTCTCGGGGTCGCGCATGCGCAGCAGCAGTTCAAAATGGCGCCCCGGCGGAGCCACGCCGCCCAGCGGCAGGATGGACTGGCAGTCAAGTTCAAACAGCCCGCGTTCGAGCGCTTCGCGGATGCGTATAGCCCAGCGCATCGCCGCAGTCCGCCCCTGCATTTCGCCGGATTCGTGGTTGGCGACGCAGATGCGGTTGCCGCCCAGTTCCTTGGCGGTGAAACACGCACTGTCGGCCAGCGACAACAGGCGTGTGGAGTCGGCTTCGCCGGCCCGGAACGTCGCCAGGCCGATGCTGGCGGTCACGTTCAGGGTCTGGTCCTGCCAGCCGATCCGGAAGCGCTCGATGGTGCGCAGCACGATCTCGGCGGTGCGCAGCGATGCATTCGGCGGGCCGTGCAGCAGAAGCGCGAACTCGTCGCCGCCGATGCGGAACACTTGGTCTTCCCGCCCCGCACGTGAGCGCAGCAGCGCACCGATCGCCTGGATCACGGTATCGCCGGCGGCGTGCCCGGCGGTGTCGTTGATGAGGCTCAGGTGGTCGAGGTCGAGATAGATCAAGCCGTGCTCTTCGCCGTGGCGCGAGATCGCCTTCTGCACCGCCTGCTCGAAGGCGCTGCGGTTGGGCAGGCCGGTGGCGGCATCGGTCACCGCCCGGGTCAGGGCCTGGCGGGTGGCCGCGCGCTGTTCGGAGATCGCCGCCATCAGCATCAGCGGGATGTTCGCGAACAGGCACATGAAGCCGAGCAGCACCGCGGTGTCGAACGGATCCTTGGGCGCTTGGAAGCCGCCCAAGCCCAGTGCGGTCAATGAGGTGATGATGAGCACCGCAACGCCGGTGCCCAGCACCGACCACAGCGGTTCGAACCGCGCTGCGCTCCACAGCAGCAGGCCGAGCGGCAGCGACACCAATCCCAGCGAATACAGACCGCTTTTGGTGCCGGCGTAATAGAAGATCGGCACGGTGAGCGCGCTGCACAGCACCCACACCCACTTCTCGCGCGCGGACGAGTATCTGCCGTTCACGGTCGAGCTGGCGCCACCCAATGGCCGATGGGTCAGATAGAGCACCGAGGGCGTGAGGCAGATGATGCCGAGCAGGTCGCTCATGGTCCATTGCGTGAATGCCAGCCAATGTTCCTCACCTGCGACCATGCCCGAGGCCACCAGTCCAGCGGTGCCGATGATCCCGGAGGTGACGGACATCGTCAGCGCGCCGCACATCAGCCCGAAACCGCTGCGGACGCTGAGTCTGGCGCGGGTGCCGGTGATCGACGTGCACACGTAATAACCCGCGACCGCGCTCAGCAGATTGCTGGCGACCGAGTAGGGCAGGAATTCGGACGGGACGGGGTTGAACAGCCAGTGGTTCAGCAGGACCGGAATCGGCACGAACAGCGACCAGCGCGGGCCATAGCGCAGCACGGCGGCGTAGGCGACGCCGGAAGCCGGCCAAAACAGGCTGACGTTACCCGGCGCCGGAATAAAGGCACCTGCGTACCATGCACCCAGCAGATACAGGGTGGTGAGCCACACAAGGCGAAACATCCAGTATTCCCCCCGGCCGGCTGTCGAACGCCGAGTCTAGCAGGCTATCGAAAAGACCTTTCCGGTCGTTTTTCGGGCCGCCGGTCCAGGGCATGCCCGACTGGCTCGCGACGCATCAGCTGCTTGCACGCTGGCTTCCTCGATGCGCGGCACCGTGTGCTAGAATCCCGACGGCACGGATGTACCATGTCAAGACGCGATTGCAGTCGCCAACACCCCAAGGAGGGAGGAATATGAAGACGGATTTGTCGATTAAGAAACGCCGCCCGTTCGCAGCGATGTTGCCAGCGATGATCCTGCTGTTGATGCTCTGCGCGGTATCCGCGAGCGCCGCGCAGGCGCAGGGCAAGGCCAAAGTTGTCATCCCGTCAATCGTGCTGCCGGCGACGCCGGTGATGGAAAAGGTCGAAAGCGGCAACGACGCCTCGACGCTGACGATCTACACCGAATTCGAACCGCAGGGCTGGTCCTTCCACAGGCTCTATCTGGATACCGACAACAATCCGGCCACCGGATTTTCCGTGGATACGATTCAGAACGGCGCGGAATTCCTGGTGGAAGGCCAGTTCATCTACCGCTACACCGGCACCGGCCGGAACTGGTCGTGGCAGGGCTTGGGGACGGTGACGTTCGAGCTCGGCACCCGAAGCGCGCGCTGGCGGATCGATCGATCCACGTTCGGCGAATCCGCATCGCCGAACGTCACCGGCTTCAGGATCCACCTGCAGACCGCAGCCGGGGCCGGGGCTGATTCGGGACTGTATCTGCACCATTATCCGTGGCAAACCTCGCCGACTGCGCAGCAACTGGGTATTCCCGCTTACATCTGGCACGGGGACACGGCGATTTGGCAGAGGCTTCTGGCGAGCGACCCGCTGACGCTGGATGTGCTCGTGTTCGGGATCGTGGATGGCACCGTCGCCGTCATCCCGCAACTGGCCGGGTATGTCAATACTGCGCGGCAGCAGGGCCGACGAGTGCTGGGTTATGTCTATACGGGCAGAGGCCAGCGCAGCCTGACGGAAGTGCTCGGCGATATCGATCGCTATTACAAGTTGTACCGACTCAACGGTATTTTCGTCGACGAAGGCGATCACACTTGTGATCATGTCCAGTACTACACCGCGATACGCACCCATGTTCTCACCAAAGGAGCCGATCAGCGCGTCGTGCTCAACCCCGGGCGGGTTTTCGAAGAATGCATGATGCCTACGGCCGATGTTTTCATGAGCTTCGAGACGGACGCAACGACATATCTCAGTACGCAGACGGCATTGGTGCTGCCGCCATTCGCGGACAAATATCCCCGCTCGCGGTTCTGGCACGTGGTGCATGGCACGACGCCTGCGCAGCTCAGTGCCGTGCTCGCCCGCAGCAAACAGCTGTACGCAGGGCGTTTGTGGGTGACCAACGATGTTCTCCCCAATCCTTACAATTCGTTCCCCGAAGCCGGTTTTTACAATACGCTCGTGCAATTGGCCACCGAACAGTCAAGCGCGGCTGCAAGCGCACGACAACCTTATGTTCATCCGCAGCGGATACGTCCGCGAAAAGAAACCGACGCCAAGCGCTCCGACTTCAGGCGCTAACCCAGCCGGTGCCGGCCGGGCTCTCGTGATCCGGTGCCCGCTCAGCACTCGATGACGTTCACCGCGAGGCCGCCGCGCGAGGTTTCCTTGTACTTGTCCTGCATGTCGCGGCCGGTGTCGCGCATGGTCTTGATGACCTTGTCCAGCGAGACCTTGTGTTTGCCGTCGCCGCGCAGCGCCATGCGCGAGGCGTTGATGGCTTTCACCGCGCCCATGGCGTTGCGTTCGATGCAGGGAATCTGCACCAGGCCGCCGATCGGGTCGCAGGTCAGGCCGAGGTTGTGTTCCATGCCGATCTCGGCGGCGTTCTCGACCTGTCCGGGCGTGCCGCCGAGCGCGGCGGTGAGGCCGGCGGCGGCCATCGAACAAGCCACCCCCACTTCGCCTTGGCAGCCGACTTCGGCGCCGCGGATCGAAGCGTTTTCCTTGTAAAGGATACCGATGGCCGAAGCGGTGAGCATGAAGTCGAACACCCCCTGCTCGTTGGCGCCGGGACAGAAGCGGTCGTAGTAGTGCAGTACTGACGGAATGATGCCGGCGGCGCCGTTGGTGGGTGCGGTGACGACACGCCCGCCGGCGGCGTTTTCCTCGTTCACCGCCAGCGCATACAGATTCACCCAGTCCAGCACCGTGAGCGGGTCGCGCATCGCCGCTTCCGGCTTCGACGACAGCTCGGCGTGCAGCGCCGGTGCGCGACGGGTGATGTTCAGGCCGCCGGGCAGGACGCCGGCCTGGCGGATACCGCGCTGTACGCAGGCCTGCATTGCGGTCCAAAGCTCGCGCAGGTTCTGGCGGATTTCGGTGCCGGAGCGCCACGTGTGCTCGTTGGCAAACATCAGCCCGGCGATGTCCATGCCGTTGCGTTCGCACTGGTCCAGAAGTTCGGCGCCGCTGTGGAATGGATAGGGCAGTTCGGTGGTGTCGGCGACGATGCGGTCTTCAGCCGCTTCGTCCTGGTTGACCACGAATCCGCCGCCGACCGAATAGTAATCGCGGGTCGCGACGACTTCGCCGGCTGCGTCGTAGGCGGTGAAGCGCATGCCGTTGGTGTGGAACGGAAGTTTTTGGCGCTTGTTCATGATCAGATCCTGCTTCTCGTCGAAGCCGATCTCATGGCGACCCAGCAGACGGATCTTCTTTTCGCCGCGGATGCGGGCCAGTGCTTCGGGAATGACATCGGGATCGATCTCATTCGGCCAATGACCTTCCAGGCCCATCAGCAACGCTTTGTCGGTGCCGTGGCCGCGGCCGGTCATCGCCAGCGAGCCGAACACTTCGGCGCGTACCCGCGCGGTGCGCGCGAGGTCGCCGCCATGGCCGCCCGCGCCGTCGCCGCTTTCGTCCAGCCAGCGGTGGACGAAGCGGCAGGCGGCGCGCATCGGTCCGACCGTATGCGAGGAACTTGGCCCGATGCCGATCTTGAACAGGTCGAATGTACTGACGGCCATGTGCGTATCCCGGGTCGATTCGATGCGCCCGGACGTGTGGCCGGCGCGCGAGGGCCGTATTCTATGCCGCATCGCGCATACCGCACCGACGCCAGCGTATGGTCCACACACAACCCGCCCGATTCGTCCTGTATCAGCGCGACGATTGCCATCTGTGCGATCTGGCATTGGCAGTGTTGGCTGAAGCGCGGTTTCCCGCGTTCGAGAGCGTGTTCATCGACGACGACGATGCGCTGGAAGCCGCGTACGGCCATCGGGTGCCGGTGTTGCGCGACGATGCCCGGGCCGTCGAACTGGATTGGCCGTTCGACCTCGGCGCCGCGGCTGCGCTGGCAGCTGACTGAGCGCAGGGCTTACCGCAGCGATTCCATCATCGTGCGTGCTAGCGTGCGTTCGGGATGCTGCTGGACTGTCTGCGGATGACACCCGCGATGACACCTGTGATGAAACACACGAGTAAGCCGAAGATGAAAGCGATGATCATTCGTAAGGCCACCCGGATGCGCTGGGGGCTGGTTGCAATGGCTTCGGTGCTGGCGATAGCAGGATGGGCGTCGGCCGTGGATCGCGATAGACCAGGGCAGGACGAACTGCTGCGGATGCACGACGACTTCGTACTGGCGTTCGTGCAGAGCGAAGGTTTCGGCAAGATGCGCATCACGCCGATGATGCAGGTCATGAGCCGCTATCGAACCCGTGGCGAAACGCCGCTGTGGGTGCAGGATCTGCAGTTGATCGGTATCGCCAGACACAACCCGCCGGTGGTGTTTTCCTCGGCGTTCCAGAGATTCCAGCACAGCGAGGAAGGCATGGCGCTGGCACCGCGCCCTGACGGAAGGCCGTTGACCGATGTGGAGCGCGTCAACATATGCGCGCTGCAAGAAGGGCATAAACTGGTGGTGCAGCCGCAGAGCGATGGTCTTCGTGTAGTCGGGCCGATCAGCGCCGGTGACGAGTGTCTTGGTTGCCACAAGGACAAACGCGCCGGCGACCTGCTAGGCGCATTCGTCTACAGCATGCGGCCGTTACCGCCGGAATCCTCGGTCATCCGCTGAGGTCATTGAGGCTTGAACATGACCCTGGTGGCGACCTTAATCTCGTTCGGGATGTCGCTGGGGATGATGCCGGCATCGACCAGCGCGCCGCTGCCGACCCCGAATTCCTCGCGTTTGACGATGGCTTCCCCTGTCAGCACTGGTCTGGCCGCGGGCGACCAGGTGAACGTCAGCGTGACCGGCTTGCTGACGCCGCGCAGGGTGAGTGTGCCGTCGGCGGCATAGCGATTGCCGCCCAGGCGGCGGAACTTCGTCGACGAGTACAACGCCTGCGGGAAGCGTTTGCTGCTGAAGAATGCGGTGCTGTGAATCTGGTTGTCGTAATCGGCATTGCGCGTGGTGGCGCCTGCCAACAGGATGGAGACATCCAGCGCCGCGTCCGCCAGATGCGCGGGATCGAAGCTGAAACGGGTGGTAAACCCCGGGAAAGTGCCCTTGAACGATGTGTCGTAATAGCTGCCGGTGAAATTGAGATAGGAGCCCGGCGCTTGAACGTAGTCGGCGCATACGGCGGGTGTCGAAACGGATAGCAGCAGTGCCGAGAGCGATATGATCTTGAACATGACGCGTTCCCTGTGGTGGATGTCCACTGAGAAGAGGCGGCAAGGCGTCGATCGGTTTTGGCGTCACAAGCGCCGCTGCGCAGGACCGGGATATCCCGGTCCTGCGCAGCGGCGCTTGTGACGCCAAAACCGATCGACGCC
>JAYUIZ010000239.1:0-2669 GCA_043765595.1 Lysobacter sp.
ACCGTCCTGATTCCCGAAGAGAACCGCAAGGATCTTGCCGACATTCCGACGACCGTCACCGATCAGATCAGGATTGTGCCGGTGCGCTGGATCGATGAAGTGCTTGATCTCGCGCTCGAACATCCGATCACGCCGGCCGCAGCAGACAAGGATGCGAAGAAAGATGCGCGTCCGGCTGCGCGCAAACGCGCGAAGCCGACTGCGTCGAATCGACGCGAAGAGAGAAAACACTGAACCTGCACTGATCGAAAGATGCTGTCCTGGTGACGGCATCTTTCGCGTTTTCACCGTGTTTTCATGCCTTTTAGAGGGTTTTTTGTTGCGCGGGGGTAACCCCGCTGGTATAACGGTCGCCTGTCGCCGCGGCATTGCTCGCGTCGTTTCCTGGGTCGAACGTGCGGAGCCGCGTTCCTGTCGCGATCTGTCGACAACCTCTTCTTCTCAACCATATGGGAGTCCCAACATGAATAAAGCAGAGCTCATCGACGCGATCGCTGGTGCCGCAGAATTGTCCAAGGCCGATGCTGGTCGCGCGCTCGACGCGACCGTTGCTGCCATCACCAAAGCGCTGCAGAAAGGCGATACCGTGACCGTGATTGGCTTCGGCTCGTTCGTTGTACGCGAGCGTGCCGCGCGTACCGGCCGCAACCCGAAGACGGGTGCAGAGCTGCAGATCGCGGCCTCCAAGAATCCGGTTTTCAAAGCTGGCAAAGCTTTGAAGGATGCCGTAAACTAACCAGCTATTCTCGTTGGGGTGCTTAGCTCAGCGGTAGAGCGTCTCCTTTACACGGAGAGGGTCGGGGGTTCAAAACCCTCAGCACCCACCAGAGGCGTCAGATGATCGGAAGCTATTCCGTTCGATCATCGAACTGCGGTAAAATCCGCGGTGTTGTAGGGTTAAATGCGGAGTGGTAGTTCAGTCGGTTAGAATGCTGGCCTGTCACGCCGGAGGTCGCGGGTTCGAGTCCCGTCCACTCCGCCAATTCCCTCAAATTCAACTTCCTGCTTTCGGGCAGGCTCCAAAAGCACCAGAAACGGTGCTTTTGTCGTATCCGGACCCTCCAATCCGCGCGAGAGTACGGGGTACAGGGCGCTTTTTTGCTGGATTTCGTGCCCGACGGGCATGCTGTGGCACGTCGCTCCGGCTACACTTAGCGGCTCCTCATTCGGCACGCCCTCGCCAATGCTGCAAGCCTTACGCGAAAAATCCACCGGCTGGATCGCCACTATCATTCTCGGGATGTTGATGATCCCGTTTGCCTTCTTCGGCATGGAACAGTATCTGTTCCAGCGCAACGATACCTTCGTCGCCAAGATCGAAGCGCCGCCGGCCTGGTGGTCGTCCGCGCCGGATTGGTGGCTGGTGCGCAAGGCGCTCTGGCAGAAGGAAGAGATCAGCACCGATCAATTCCGCGCCAAGCTCGAGGATGTGCGCCAGCAGCAGCGTCAGGCCGCTGGTGAGAACTTCGATGTGCGCGAGTTCGAAAGCCTCGACAACAAGCGCAGGATCCTCGAAACCCTTGTCGACGAGAGGGTGATGCGCCTGGCGACCGAACGCGAGGGCATCGCGATCGGCGATGCGCAGGTGCGCGACACCATCGAATCGATCCCCGAATTCCAGATCGACGGCAAATTCGACCTGCAGCGCTACCGTTTGTCCCTGGCCTCCGGCGTTCCGGCGAGAACGCCTGCAGAATTCGACCAGCAGGTGCGCGACACGCTCAAGCAGCAATTGCTTGCATCGCGGCTGCGCGGCTCCGCATTCGTCACCAATACCGAAGGGCAGCGCCTCATCTCGCTGCTCAGCGAAACGCGCGATCTGTCTTACGCGATGTTGCCGGTACCGGTCGATACTGCACCTGTGGCGGCGGCCGAGATCGCGAGCTGGTACAAGGCGCATCCTGACGACTTCCGTTCGCCGGAGATGGTCACGATCGAATATGTCGATATCAACGCTGCGGCCATGGCACCGCCCGTGGCCGCCGATGAGAACGCGCTGAGGACCCAGTACGAGCAGGACAAGGCGCGTTTCATCGAACCCGAGCAGCGCCTCGCTTCGCACATTCTGGTCAAGGTGGAAGCCGGCGCCGACGCTACCGCCGAAAAAGCGGCCGAGACGAAAGCGAAAGCGTTGTCTGTGCAGGCGAAGGCGGCGGGTGCCGACTTCGCGGCGCTCGCGCGTCAGAATTCCGAGGACGGCGGTTCAAAGGATGCCGGCGGCGATCTGGGTTGGATCGCCAAGAACGGCCAGATGGTCAAAGCGTTCGAGGACGCCGTGTTCGCCACCCCGACAGGCACTATTTCCGGGCCGATCAAAAGCGAATTCGGTTGGCACATCATCCAAGTGCGTGAGATCAAGGCCGGACGCGAAATGCCGTTCGAGCAGGCCCGTCCGGAACTGGAGCGCATGCTGGCCGAAACCGCCGGCGAGCGCGCATATAACGAATTGAGCGGCAAGCTGGTCGACGAAGTGCTGAAGAGCCCGGCGTCGTTGGCACCGGCGGCCCGCAGCGCGAATCTGCAAGTACAGAAGCTGGGCCCGTTCGCACGTGGACAGGGCACGGGCATCGCTGCGAATCCGGCGGTCTTGCGCGCTGCGTTCTCCGAGGCGTTGATCGAAAGCCGCATGGTCAGCGATGCGGTCGAGATCGCGCCGAACCATAGCGTGC
>JAYUIZ010000240.1:0-2668 GCA_043765595.1 Lysobacter sp.
TGGTTTTTCGAGGAAGAGCTCGCGGCTGAAGCCGCTCCTACAAAAGCCGCTCCTACCAAAGTCGCTCCTACACACAACGGCGAGATGGATATGGCTTTAATTCCACACTTCATCGGTGGTGCATCATTTGAATCGGCAGACCGCTATGCCGACGTCTTCGATCCCGCCACCGGCCAAGTCACCAAACGCGTGCCGCTGGCATCCGCCGACGACATCCGCGCCGCCGTCGATGCCGCAGCCGCAGCCTTTCCCGGCTGGGCCACCACCACACCGCTGAACCGTGCGCGGGTGATGTTCAAGTTCAAGGAATTGCTGGAACACCACGCAGGCGATCTCGCCGCGATCATCACTTCAGAACACGGCAAAGTGCTTTCGGATGCGAAAGGCGAAGTCACCCGCGGCCTGGAAGTGGTCGAATTCGCCTGCGGTATCCCGCATCTGCTCAAGGGCGAGCATTCGATGAATGTCGGCCGCGATGTCGACAGCTGGAGCGAGTACGCGCCGCTGGGCGTGGTCGCCGGCATCACCCCGTTCAATTTCCCGGCGATGGTGCCGCTGTGGATGTTCCCGGTCGCCATCGCCTGCGGAAACACCTTCATTCTCAAGCCTTCCGAGCGCGATCCGTCGGCGTCATTGTTCATGGCCGATCTGCTGAAGCAGGCAGGCCTGCCCGCCGGCGTGTTCAACGTCGTCCACGGCGACAAGGTCGCGGTGGACGCGCTGCTGGACGAACCGCGGGTGCAGGCGATCAGTTTTGTCGGTTCCACGCCCATCGCCGAATACATCTATGCCCGCGGCAGCGCCAACGGCAAGCGCGTGCAGGCGCTAGGCGGCGCCAAGAATCACATGGTCGTGCTGCCCGATGCCGATCTTGACGGCGCGGTCTCCGCGCTGCTCGGCGCCGGCTACGGTTCCGCTGGCGAACGCTGCATGGCGATTTCCGCTGCGGTGTGCGTGGGCGACGCCACCGCCGATGCGCTGGTCGCGAAGCTCGCGCCGAAAGTCGCGGCGCTGAAGATCGGCCCCGGCTGCCCCGATCCGGGCTGTTCAGAACCAGAGATGGGCCCGCTGATCACCGGCGCGCATCGCGACAAAGTGGTCGGCTATGTCGATGCAGGCGTCGCCGAAGGCGCGGCGCTGGTGGTCGACGGCCGCGGTCACACGGTCGATGGACATCAGCATGGCTTCTTCCTAGGCGGCTGCCTGTTCGACCGCGTCACCGCCGACATGCGGATCTATCGCGAAGAAATCTTCGGCCCGGTGCTGTGCGTGATGCGGGTCGCCAATTTCGACGCCGCGCTGGATCTGGTCAACGCGCACGAATACGGCAACGGCACTGCGATCTTCACCCGCGACGGCGGCGCCGCGCGCGAATTCGCGCATCGCGTGCAGGCCGGCATGGTCGGCGTGAACGTGCCGATTCCGGTGCCGATGGCCTTCCACAGCTTCGGCGGCTGGAAACGTTCCATTTTCGGTCCATTGCATGTCCACGGCCCCGACGGTGTGCGTTTCTATACGCGGCTGAAGACCATCACCGCGCGTTGGCCGGACACGCACGCAGCCGAATTCGTGATGCCAACAATGAAGTGAAGCCCATCGTAGGAGGGCCTTCAGGCCCGAGCTTATGCCTTCGATATGCGGGCAATGCGAAGCTCGGGCCTGAAAGCCTTCTTACGGGACCACACACCATCCCCGCGAACGACGCGCGACACGACACCAGACTGTCCATGACCTATCCCGCCGATTCCTCCAGTGCCGCCAGCGCCCCCGATCCGAATACCGTCGATCAGGCCTTCACCCGCAGCTCGCCCTACGGCACGCACGCCGAGCCCACCTATTCCGGCGCGCTGAGTTTCCTGCGTCGCAAGTACACGAAAGATCTGGCCGACGTCGATGTCGCCATCGTTGGCGTGCCGTTCGACCTCGCCACCACCAATCGCCCGGGCACACGCCTTGGCCCGCGTGCGATCCGCGCGGCGTCGGCGTCGCTGGCGTGGTGCGCGCCGTATGCGTGGGATTTCGATCCCTGCGAGCGCCTGAACGTGATCGACTGGGGCGACGCACACTTCGACCATGGCCGCCCGGAGCGCGTGCCCGACGCGCTGCGCGAGACCTTCCGTACATTCGCCTCGGCTGGCGTCGCGGCCCTCGCGCTAGGCGGCGACCACTTCATCAGCTATCCGATCCTGCAGGCGCTGCATGAAACCCACGGCCCGCTCGCGCTGATCCATTTCGACGCGCACAGCGACACTTGGGAAGATCACCAGGACGGCACAGACCAGAGCCGCATCGATCACGGCACGATGTTCTGGCATGCGGCCAGGACCGGCATCGTCGATGTCGCCCACTCGATCCAGATCGGCATGCGCACGCGCAATCCGGACGATCACGGCTTCCGCGTGCTCGACGCGCGCTGGCTGCACGCGCACGGCGCAGACGCCTGCATCGCGGCGATCCATGAGCGCGTCGGCGACCGCAAGTGCTACGTCAGCTTCGATATCGACTTCCTCGATCCGGCGTTCGCGCCAGGTACCGGCACGCCTGTGGTCGGCGGGTTTACCACGCACGACGCGCTTCAGCTGATCCGCGGACTCGCCGGATTGAATATCGTGGGCATGGATGTCGTGGAAGTCTCGCCGCCTTACGACCACAGCGAACTCACCGCACT
>JAYUIZ010000241.1:0-2667 GCA_043765595.1 Lysobacter sp.
TTTGTTTCGCCGGCGCAGCCATCCATGGCTGCGTTAACAGGCCACTGAAAACCTGCTACCGCAAGTATTTCAGCAGCCTGCTAAAGGCCCTCCTACAGGGTATGCCTCGGATTCGCACCGCATGGGATCGGGTTAATCATAGTCAGTGACTATCAATTGTATTTATTCAATTCATTGGATTGATCCATAGAGGACGCTTAACATACGTCTCGTTGCGATCAATCGCCTCTTTTGAACTCCCCCTTTCGATCGCTGCTTGCCACCCCATCTTTGAGCCTCCCACACACGAAGGAATCCCGATGTCGCTGATCAATACCCAGGTCAAACCATTCAAGACCACCGCGTTCCACGCCGGCGAATTCGTCCAGGTTTCGGACGAATCGCTGAAGGGCAAATGGTCGGTCCTGATCTTCATGCCGGCCGCGTTCACCTTTAACTGCCCGACCGAAGTCGAGGATGCCGCCGACAACTACGCCGAGTTCCAGAAGGCCGGCGCCGAGGTCTACATCGTCACCACCGACACGCACTTCTCGCACAAGGTGTGGCACGAAACCTCACCAGCGGTCGGCAAGGCCAAGTTTCCGCTGGTCGGCGATCCGACCCACCAGCTGACGCGTGCGTTCGGCGTGCACATCGATGAGGAAGGCTTGGCCCTGCGCGGCACTTTCATCATCAACCCGGAAGGCGTGATCAAGACCCTCGAAATCCACGACAACGCGATTGCCCGCGACATCTCCGAGACCCTGCGCAAGCTCAAGGCCGCTCAGTTCGTTGCCGCGAACCCGGGCCAGGTCTGCCCGGCGAAGTGGAAGGAAGGCGCGAAGACCCTGAAGCCGTCGCTGGATCTGGTCGGCAAGATCTGAGCCAAAGCTCAACACGAGTAGCCCCACGCAAGAAGACCACCCGCAAAACAAGTCCGCGAGCGGACCGTGCAGTCCGTCCGCGGTTGTGGCACCGCTCCCGGCTCGACCCTGGCATCACCTTGTCTGATTCAATCGCTCCACCCCCGCAATACCTCCGTAGCAACCTCCGCGTCATCCCCGGCGAAGCGAATCGCTTCGCCGGGGGCTTCGGGCCACAACCTCGACAGCCCGCGCTTCGCTTGCAGCAGCGGCTTGCACCGCATCGGATCGTTCCTCCCCGTGCCGGTCCCTCTCCCCCGGCCCACGTCCGTCGACGCAGGCCGCTGCTGCAAACGCAGCCTCCCCTCTCCCTTCCCCTCTCGCCAAGGAGCCGGTCGTGCTCGATTCCGATCTCAAGACCCAACTGCAGGCCTACCTGCAGAAACTGACCCGCCCGGTCGTGATCACCGCCGCGCTGGACGACGGCGAAACGTCGCAGGAACTGCGGGCACTGCTGATTGAACTGACCCAACTGTCGACCCTGGTCACGCTGCGCGAAGCGCGCGGCATTTCCGTGCGAGAGCCGGGCGTCCGCGTGCCGTCGTTCGCGCTGGGCACGCCCGGCGAAGATATTTCGCTGTGTTTCGCCGGCATTCCGATGGGTCACGAGTTCACCTCGCTGGTGCTGGCGTTGCTGCAGGTCGGCGGCCATCCGTCGAAGCTGGCCCAGGACGTGATTGAACAGATCCGCGCGCTCGACGGTGCTGCTCATGGCGGCATGCTCACGTTCGAGACGTATTTTTCCCTGAGCTGCCAGAACTGCCCCGACGTGGTGCAGGCCTTCAACCTCATGGCCGTGCTCAATCCGCGGATCAAACACGTCGCCATCGACGGCGCGCTGTTCCAGGACGAAGTCGAGACGCGCCAGGTGATGTCAGTACCGACGATCTTCCTCAACGGCGAAACCTTCGGCGCCGGGCGGATGACCGTGGAGGAAATACTCGCCAAGCTCGACACCGGCGCGGTCGCGCGCGATGCCGCGAAGATCTCCGCCAAGGACGCGTTCGACGTGCTGATCGTCGGCGGCGGCCCGGCCGGCGCGGCGGCGGCGATCTACGCCGCGCGCAAGGGCATCCGCACCGGCATCGCCGTCGAGCGTTTCGGCGGCCAGGTGATGGATACGATGGGGATCGAGAACTTCGTGTCGGTAGCGGACACCGACGGCCCGAAACTGGCGGCGGCGATGGAGCGGCATGTGCGCGATTACGACGTCGACATCATGCACATGCAGCGCGCAGAACAGCTGATCCCGGCCGGTGCCGACGGCTTGGTCGAAGTGAAACTCGCCAGCGGCGCGTCGCTGAAATCGAAGACTGTGATCCTGGCCACCGGCGCGCGCTGGCGGCAGATGAACGTGCCCGGCGAACAGGATTACCGCAACAAGGGCGTGGCCTATTGCCCGCACTGCGACGGCCCGCTGTTCAAGGGCAAGCGCGTGGCGGTGATCGGCGGCGGCAACTCGGGCGTGGAAGCGGCGATCGACCTGGCCGGCATCGTCGCCCACGTCACCCTGATCGAGTTCGACGCGAAGCTGCGCGCCGATGAAGTGCTGCAGCGCAAACTGCGCAGCCTGGCGAACGTCGACGTCATCGTGTCCGCGCAAACCAGCGCAGTGCTGGGCGACGGCCAGAAAGTCACCGCAATGACCTACGCCGATCGCGACACCCAGACCTCCCACACCGTGATTCTGGACGGCGTGTTCGTGCAGATCGGCCTGTTGCCCAACACCGAATGGCTGAAGGACACAGTGGCGCTGTCGCCGCGC
>JAYUIZ010000242.1:0-2663 GCA_043765595.1 Lysobacter sp.
GGCTCAATCATGGCGAATGCACCTCAGACCGATGTCTACACCGATGGCTTGAGCTGCTTTCGCCGACTTGAGGACGCCGGATATACGGGCACGACGCAAGACACCGGCGGTAGCCACGCGGCTTGCACGGAACCGGTGGCGCGTTGGGTGAATGTGGTGCTGGGCAATCTCAAGCGTGCCATCAGCGGCACCCACCATGCCATCAAACAGGCCAAATACGCTCACCGTTGTCTGGCCGCAGCCGCCTACCGTTTCAAGTGCCGCTTTCGCCTGCGCGAGTTCGTGCCGCGATTTGCGCGTGCGATGACGCTCTGCAGACCTTGCTCGGAACGGCTTCTACGAATGGCGTGCAATTTTGATCAACGAGGTTCGACGCTAATCAGGTAAGTGAATTGCCGAAAACAAAGGGAACAAGCAGATGAAATGTGGGGGTGCAGCGGGCCCAAGCCCGCCGTCGTGCGCGTTCGCAGCGATCGGGGCTGCGCTTACGCCTCCGCTTCTTCCTTGTACGCATCCACTGGGATGCACGCGCACATCACATTTTTGTCGCCGTAGACATTGTCGACGCGCGCGACCGGCGGCCAGTATTTCTGCAGCCTGAGCGTCGGCAGCGGGAACGCGGCGAGTTCGCGCGGGTAGGCATGGGTCCACTCGCTGCCAGCAACTGCGGTGGCGGTGTGCGGCGCGTGCTTCAGCGGGTTGTCCTCGCGGTCGAGGCGGCCGTCCTCGATCGCGCGGATCTCGTCGCGGATCTGGATCATCGCGTCGATGAAGCGGTCGAGTTCGTGCTGCGATTCGCTCTCGGTCGGCTCCACCATCAGCGTACCGGCGACCGGGAAACTCAGGGTCGGGGCATGGAAGCCGAAGTCGATCAGCCGCTTGGCCACGTCTTCGGCGCTGATGCCGGTGCTGTCCTTCAGCGGACGCAGGTCAAGGATGCACTCGTGCGCGACCAGACCGTTGCGACCTGTGTATAGCGTGTCGTAATGCGGGGCGAGGCGCTTGGCGATGTAATTGGCGTTGAGCAGCGCAACCTGGGTCGCTTTGCGCAGGCCCTCGGTGCCCATCATGGTGATGTACATCCAGCTGATCGGCAGGATGCTGGCGCTGCCGAACGACGCTGCCGACACCATGCCGACTTTGCCTTCGCCGACGCCCTGCGTGCGCATGCCGGCGGTGCCGAACACGTTCGGCAGGAACGGCGCGAGATGCGCTTTCACCGCGCACGGACCAACGCCAGGACCGCCGCCGCCGTGCGGGATGCAGAAGGTCTTGTGCAGGTTGAGGTGCGAGACGTCCGAACCCCACTTGCCGGGCTTGGCCACGCCGACCAGCGCGTTCATGTTGGCGCCGTCGGTGTAGACCTGACCGCCGTGCTGATGAACGATGTCGCAGATCGCGACGATGTCTTCCTCGAACACGCCGTGCGTGGACGGGTAGGTGATCATCAGCGCGGCGAGGCGGCTGCTGTATTTCTCCGCGTTACGGCGGATGTCGTCCAGATCGACGTTGCCGTTGCCGTCGCACTTGGTGACCACGACGGTCATGCCGCACATCTGCGCCGAGGCCGGGTTGGTGCCGTGCGCGGATTCCGGGATCAGGCAGATGTCGCGATGCGCTTCGTCGCGCGACTGATGATAAGCGCGGATCGCCAGCAGGCCAGCGTATTCGCCCTGCGCGCCGGAGTTCGGCTGCAGGCTCACTGCGTCGTAGCCGGTGCATTCCACCAGCATCGCTTCCAGTTCGTCGATCAATTGCGTGTAGCCGGTGGTCTGTTCGGCCGGCGCCAGCGGATGCAGGTTGCCGAACTCCGGCCACGTCACCGGGATCATCTCGGCGGTGGCGTTGAGTTTCATGGTGCAGCTGCCCAGCGGGATCATGGTCCGGTCCATCGCCAGATCCTTGTCCGACAGCGAGCGCATGTAGCGCAGCAGTTCGTGTTCGCTGTGATGGGTGTTGAACACCGGATGGGTCAGAAACTCCGACGTGCGCAGCAGCGAAGCGGGCAGGGCGTCGGTGGTGTTCGCGTCGAGTGCGTCGATATCGCCTGCGTCCGCGCCGAACAGCGCGGCGAGTATCGCCACGTCCTCGCGGGTGATGGTTTCGTCGAGACTGATGCCGACGCTATGCGCATCGATCGGGCGCAGATTGAGCTGCGAGGCTTTCGCCCTGGCGTGGATCGCGGCGGCGTCGATACCAGTGATGTGCAGGGTGTCGAAGAAATCGCTGCCGACCGCGACGCCGGCCTTGCGCAGCGCGGCGGCGAGTATGGCGGTAAGACGATGGGTGCGGCGGGCGATGCGGGTCAGGCCTTCGGCGCCGTGATAGACGGCGTACATGCTGGCCATCACCGCCAGAAGCACCTGCGCGGTGCAGATGTTCGACGTGGCCTTCTCGCGGCGGATGTGCTGCTCGCGGGTCTGCAGGGTGAGGCGATACGCGGGCTTGCCTTCGGCATCGATGGACACGCCGATCAGGCGGCCCGGCATGCTGCGCTTGTAGGCGTCGCGGCAGGCCATGAACGCGGCGTGCGGGCCGCCGAAGCCGAATGGCACGCCGAAGCGCTGGGTGTTGCCGACGACGATGTCCGCGCCCCATTCGCCGGGCGCGGCGATCAGGGTCAGCGCGAGCACATCGGTCGCGACCGCGACCAGACCATTCCG
>JAYUIZ010000243.1:0-2653 GCA_043765595.1 Lysobacter sp.
GTCTTGAAAACTGCCGTGGGTTTACGCCCACCGTGAGTTCGACACATCGGCAGGATTGCCGATGTGCACAGTGAAGCTGCCCGCAGGGCGAGGGCCAAGGATGGTCCGAGTGAATCTCACCGCTTCCGCCTACGTGCAGCTCAGGTCTGTGGGTCGTATTTTGCCGGGGCCGGGTTGAAATGCCCGCAAGCCTTGCAGGTGCGGTGTTCGCGTGAGTGGTAGAAGCGATCGAACACGGCGGGGAAATCGGTTTCGATGTCGACCAGCGTGAAGTATTCCTCGTACAGTTTTTCGTTGCAGCGTTCGCAATACCACTGCAGGCCGTCGAGTTCGTGGGGCAGGCGTTTGCGTTCGATCACCAGACCGATGGAGTCGGGCATGCGCTGCGGGGAATGCGGTACGCGCGGCGGCAGCAGGAAGGTTTCGCCGGCCTTGATCGGGATGTCGCGGACTGCATCGCGGCCTTCATCATCATGTTCCTGTATCCGCAGCACCATCTCGCCTTCGATCTGATAGAACCACTCCGGACCCTCGTCATAGTGATAATCGGTGCGCGCGTTCGGGCCGCCGACGATCATCACGATGAACTCGCCGTCGTAAATGCATTTGTTGCCGACCGGCGGCTTGAGCAGATGCCGGTGTTCGTCGATCCAGGCCTGCAGATTGATCGGGTTGGGCAGCATGGGCGTCTCCGGATCGGTGGGTGCGCGGTCAGGCGGCAAGGCGCTGCGCGAGGCTGGCGTAGAGCGGAATGCCGATCGCGAGATTGAAGGGAAAGGTCAGCCCCAGCTGCAGTGCGAGCGTGGCCATGTCAGACAGCTTCCGGTCGAGGCAGTGCGGCAATGCACTTGAGTTCGATTGCGATGGGCGTCGGCAGTGCGGCGATGCCCAGCGTGGTCCGGCACGGCGCACTGGCCGGGTCGGGGAAATATTCGGCCCAGATGGCGTTGTAGATGCTGAAATCGCGCGCCATGTCGGTGAGGTACACGGTCACGTCGATCAGGTCTTCCCAACGCGCGCCGCTGGCCTCGAGCACCGCCCGCACGTTGGCGAAAACCGCGCGGGTCTGCAGCGCGATGTCGTAGGCGATCAGCGCGCCGCCGGCGTCGTGGACGTTGCCGGGGATGCCGTTGCTGGACGCATCGCGCGGGCCGATGCCCGACAGGAACAGCAGATCGCCGACGCGTCGCGCATGCGGATAATTGCCGACCGCTTTGGGCGCCGAAGCCGCATGGATGCTGTCGTTCAAGGCGCTTTCTTCTTTGATTTGTTTTCGCTGCCCAAGGCCGCGATCGCGCGTTCGTACGCTGCCGGAAGACCATCGTTCGCGCTGACGCTGATTTCCAGATCGTGCATGCGACCGTCGTCCAGCCCGTAGATCCAGCCGTGCACGCTCAGCGTCTGGCCGCGCGACCAGGCATCGCGCACCACCGTGGTCTGGCAGACGTTGCTGACCTGTTCGATGACATTCAGCTCGCACAGTCGCGCATGCCGCGGTGCGCCCGGCGCTTCGGCCGCGATCGCAGCCGAATGCTTCTGGGCGACATCGACGACATGGCGCAGCCAGTTGTCGGCCAGGCCGACGCGTGTGCCGGTCAGGCTTGCGTGCACGCCGCTGCAGCCGTAATGGCCAACCACCAGGACGTGCTCGACCTTCAATAGATCGATCGCGAATTGCATCACAGACAGGCAGTTCAGGTCGGTGTGGACGACGACATTGGCGATATTGCGGTGTACGAAGACTTCGCCAGGGGCTACGCCCATGATCTGGTTCGCCGGCACTCGGGAGTCGGAACAGCCGATCCAGAGGAACCGCGGATTCTGCTGTTTGGACAGGCGGTGAAAGAACTCGGGGTCTTCGCGACGGACGCGCTCGGACCAGAGGCGGTTGTTTTCCAGCAGATTGTGCGGAGGGCTCACAGTGCAGCTCCAGTCATAAAGCGATTCCTACATTTTTGGCTTCGGTAAAGAAGCGCATGGCTTCCATGCCGCCTTCGCGGCCTATTCCTGATTGGCCAACTCCACCGAACGGCGTGCGCAGATCGCGCATCAGCCAGGTGTTGATCCAGACCATGCCGACGTTGAGCTGCGCGGCGAAGCGGTGGGCGCGATTGAGATCGCGTGTCCAGATCGATGCGGCGAGGCCGTAGTCGCTGGCATTCGCGAGCGCCAGCGCGTCGTCGTCGCTGGCGAAGGCTTGCAGCGTGACCACCGGGCCGAAGATTTCGTCGCGGTTGGTCGCGGCATCGGGACCGAGGCCTTCGATCACCGTCGGTGCCACGAACCAGCCCAGGCGATCCAGCGCGTTGCCGCCGCACAGGATGATGCCGCCCTCGTCGCGGGCGCGCTGCAGCGCGCGCAGCACCTTGTCGAAATGCGCCTGCGACACCAGCGGACCCATGCGCGTGTCGGAATCCATCGGATCGCCCACGCGCAGCGCCAGCGCGCGTTCGATCAGCGCCTCGCGGAATTCGGCGTAAATGCTGTGCTCGACCAGGATGCGCGAACCGCACAGACAGATCTGGCCGCTGTTCTGGAACGCCGAGCGCACGATGATGTCCAGATGCGCACGCCAGTCGCTGTCGGCGAAGACGAGGGTGGGATTCTTGCCGCCGAGTTCCAGCGACACTTTTTTCAGCTGCGAAGCGGCGAG
>JAYUIZ010000244.1:0-2650 GCA_043765595.1 Lysobacter sp.
GCTGGCAGGCCCGCCATTCCTTCACACATACAGCCTGCTTCAAGGATCAGTCGAATATGGATCAGACCCAGACATCTCCCTCCTCAAAAGACATCGGCCAGCGCGTGCTGACGCTGGTCGAGAACGTGCGCGGCCCCGCCGACATCGCGCCGGAACGCATCGAAGCGCTCACCGGCATCAAGGTCGAGTTCAACCCCGATGACGCCAGCGAATACGGCTTCAGCGGCCGGCTCACCGATGCCTGGGCCTACAACCTGGTCTCGCTGCCAGAGGGCACCGGCGGGAAGCCCTCGCGGATCATGTTCTCCTTCGACGATGAAACCCGCGACAACGCCGATATGGCGCCGATCGCCGCGCTCGATTTCGACGACTACGCCGCAACCCTGCGCGCCGCCGGCTATGCGGCCAGCCCGGCCCGCGGCAAGCATGAGCAGATCCTGTACTGGGATTTCGCACGCGACGACGTCTCCGTGCAGATCTACGTGCGCGGCGAGAACGACGCCAAGGCCGCGCACGCCTGCGTTTCCAAACTCATCATCAACGCCTGAGGGACACCACCATGGCCGCAGTTCCCGAAGCCGTTCTGAAGAAAGCCGCGGAAACCAAACTCGAGAAGATCCTCACGGATTTCGAGACCGCCAACGACACGGCCACCGACAAGCCGGGCAAGAACCTGCGCGAGTTGCTCGAAAAATCGCCGGACCTGAAGGCGCGCATCCTCGACTCCGTCTCCAAGGGCCACCTCGAGAAGTTCGAAGTGCTGCCCAGCGGCGCGAATGCCGGCGGCACCTACAGCGCCGACACCAAGAGCATCGAGCTACCGCTGGACGAACTGAAGAAAGCGGGCACGAACAAGACCTCAGCCTCCGAGCTGGTATTCGTGATGGGGCACGAGATCCAGCACTCGTTCAACAGTACGGTCGCCGACAAGGCGAGCGACGATTTCATCAAGGACGTCGACAGGATTTCAAAGACTCCGGGGCCGCACGACTACACCGCTTCGGTGAAGACGCTGATCCAGGCCAACCGTGACGACGAGGCCGGCGCGCACATCGGCGGCTTCAACGCGATCTCCTCGCAGGTGCTGAAGGACAATCCGGCCGCGGGGCTGAAGGATCTCTACAACGCCCACCCGGGGCGGATGGGCGACTTCATCGATCGCAGCGGCAGCGCGCCCACGTTCACCTATGCGCTGAAACCCGGGCTGACGATCGAAGCCGACATGACGCTGAAGTC
This sequence comes from Lysobacter sp., assembly GCA_043765595.1. GTDB lineage: Bacteria > Pseudomonadota > Gammaproteobacteria > Xanthomonadales > Xanthomonadaceae > Lysobacter_I. The sequence continues at coordinate 1,237 of JAYUIZ010000244.1, forward strand.
CTCGCCCGCGAACGTCACCGCGATGGGCAAGCACTACTTCGATCAGCCGCCAAGCTCGGCACGCCTGGGCACACACGGCAATCAGGACTATCCGAACTACTACGGCGAATGGGCAGTCAACGTCATCGACGCGACCGAGAAGCAGGCGTTGGCCAATGCCAAGATCGCCGATCCGTCGGCCGTCGCGCCCGAAGTCAAATTGAACATGAAAGAGCTCGGGCTGGACAAAGCGCTGATCGACACCACGCTGGTGTTCACCGATACCAGCCCGAGGCGGGCGCCGATTACCGCGCCCGGCGAGCAGCCGGCGGATCCCTACGGCGGCGGCATTCCGTTCCTGCGTCCCGAAGACGCCGCGAAAGCGAAGGCCGAGCCTGCGCTGTACGGACAGGCATTGAAAGCGCTGGAAGGCGTGCAAGGCCCGGCCGGCCTGGGCGACCGCAGCGAACTGCTGAACGCCGCCGCGGCCACCGCCGCGCAGGCGCAGAAAGCCGGCATGGAACGCATCGACGGCGCGCTGGTCGGCAAGAATGGTCAGGTGTTCGCCTATCAGGGCGACCCGTCGAGCGAATACGCCGACCGGGTCGCAGTGGACGTATCCAAGGCCAAGCTGCAGCCGGCCGCGGAATCGCTGGCGGGGATGACGCCCGACGCGCAGGCCGCGCCCGCGCAGCAGCCGGCGCGCAGCCAGAGCATGTAAATACCTGTTCAAAATCCAAGGCCCGGAATGATCCTGTCATCCCGAACGTGGGCGAAGCCCGAGGAAGGATCTGCTTGACGCTGACAGTGTCGCAGCGTGGAGTTGCAACAGCAGATCCCTCCACCCGCTATCCGGACGTTCGCGATGACAGAGGGTTTATCGATTTGCGGTTGAGGGCCCATGCGGCTGTAGGGCCTACGGCTATCGAACCTGCCGCTATCGCGCATTTTGAACAGGCCCCAAGTCACGCTGCAAAGGCTTGAACCAGAAACGCCCCGCAAGTGATGCGGGGCGTTTCGTTTTCGACCTGTCTGGCAGTGGCTGTCTTGCAGCCCTAAAGCCCCTTCGCCGCCTCTTCCACTGCGCGGAACAGCGCGCGGCCCTTGCTCATCGTTTCTTCCCATTCCTTCTGCGGATCGGAGTCGTAGACGATGCCGGCGCCGGCCTGCACGTGCAGCTTGCCGTCCTGGATCACCGCGGTGCGGATGGCGATGGCGGTGTCGGCGTCGCCGTGCCAGCTGATGTAGCCGATGCTGCCGGCGTAAACGTTGCGCTTCACCGGTTCCAGTTCGCGGATCACTTCCAGCGCGCGGATCTTCGGCGCGCCGCTGACGGTGCCGGCAGGGAAGGTCGCGCGCAGCACGTCGGCGTAGCTCATGCCGTCCTTCAGCCGGCCGGTGACTTCGCTGACGATGTGCATGACGTGGCTGTAGC
>JAYUIZ010000245.1:0-7662 GCA_043765595.1 Lysobacter sp.
TGCGGGTCGAACAGCCGCAGCGGCGTGCGCCCCAGCAATCGCCAGCCGCCGGGACTTTCGCGCGGATAGATGCCGGTCTGCGCGCCGCCGATAGCCACGCTGCCCGCCGGCACGCGGGTGCGCGGCGTGGCCAGTCGCGGCAGCGCCAATGTCGGATCCAGGCCGCTGAGATAGGGGAAACCGGGCGCAAAACCGATCATCGCCACGGTGTACACCGCTTCGCTGTGGCGTGAGATCAATGCTTCCGCGGCGATACCTAGCTCGGCCGCTGCGGCATCGAGGTCTTCGCCGCAGGCGCCGCCGTAGCGCACTGGAATGTCGACGACGCGCGATACCTGTGCCTGCGCATCGGCGGTATCGTCGAGACATTGCGTGCGCAGCCAATCCCGCGCGGCCTCTGCAGTGATGGCTGCGGTGTCGAAGAACACCGCCAGCGTGGCGTAGGCGGGCACCAGATCGCGCAGCCAGTGCGGTGCAGCGGCGCGGATGCGCGCGGCGAGGGCGTGTACCCGCGCATTCGTTCGCGGATCGAAGACTAACGTGGCCGGCGGATCGAACGCGATCAGCCAGGCATCATCGGCGAGGATTTCAAAATCGAATTCCACAAGGTTGGAAGCATTGCTGTCGCTCATGCCGACAAAGCGGAGCACAGCACCTCGACCCGAGCGATCAGCAGTTCCGGCGAATACGGCTGCGCGGTGGCCATGCCCCAGACCGGCCGCGGCCAGGCGATGTCGTCGTGGAAGCGCGCGATCACATGCACATGCAATTGCGGCACCACGTTGCCCAGCGCGGCGACGTTGAGTTTGTGCGGCTTCACCGCGACCTGCAGCGCGCGGCTGGCGCGATCGATCTCCTGCATCAGCTGCGCCTGCTGCGAAGCATCGAGGTCGATCACTTCCACCGCGTTCTCCACCCGCGGCACCAGGATCAGCCACGGATGATTGGCGTCGTCCATCAGCCGCACTTCGCACAGCGCGAACTGCGCCAGCGGATGGGTGTCGTCGGCGAGCTGCGGATGCAGATGCCAACCGTGGGCATCGTTGTGCGAATGTCGGCTCATCGCAGGTGCTCCGAGAGGAAAGCTGTGGTGCGGTCCCAGGCCAGGGCTGCGGATTCGGGCGCAAAGTCGCGGCGCTCGTCGCAGTTGAAGCCATGACCCGCCGGGTAGGTGTGGATGATCGCGTCGGGATAATGGTCGCGGTGCTGCTGCACGTCTTCCGGCGGGATCAGGCGGTCGTGTTCGCCGAAATGGAACAGCATCGGCGCCCGCGCGGGCTCGCCGAGGAACGGCACGCTGCGGCCGCCGTAATAGGTGACCGAAGGCAGCCCATGGCGGGTGTTGGTCAGCATCGCCACGGTGCCGCCCCAGCAGAAGCCGACCACGCCGACCCGGTGATTGGCTTCGCGCAGCCAGCGCACGGCGGCGGATACGACCTGCGATGCGCGTTCGAAGCCCAAATCGCCGGCCAGTTCGCGGCCCAGCGCGGTGCCTGCGTCGTCGTAGCCAAGTTCGACCGCAGGCCTGACCGGATCGAACAGCGCCGGGGCCATCGCCGTGTAGCCCGCCTCTGCGAAGCGGTCGGCAACCCGGCGGATATGCGGATTCACGCCGAAAATTTCCTGCACGACCACCACCGCGCCCAGTGGAGGCGCACCCGGCGGCAATGTGTCGGGGCGAGACAGCCAAGCCTGAACCGGGCCGGCCGGCGTCGTCAGTGGAATCCACTCGCCCATGAGGTCTGGTCTCGCGATGACGGAGACCGACATCCTAACGCCGCGACCGCGATCCCGGGCGGCGGGAAGGGCCGCATGGGGCGGGGCGGTATACTGCGCGCCCGTTTTGCATGCACAGCGCCCATTCCGCGGCGCTGGCATCGCGCCTGACCGGATCGCATCCATGTCCCAGCTCGACACTCCTTCCAACGGCCGCAAGGTCGGTTTCGTCAGTCTCGGCTGCCCCAAGGCGCTGGTGGACTCCGAACGCATCCTCACCCAGCTGCGGGTCGAGGGTTACGACATCGTGCAGACCTACGACGATGCCGACGTGGTGGTGGTGAACACCTGCGGCTTCATCGATTCGGCGGTGACCGAGTCGCTGGACGCCATCGGCGAGGCGATGGCCCAGAACGGCAAAGTCATCGTCACCGGCTGTCTGGGCAAGCGCCCGGAGCAGATCCGCGAAGCGCATCCGGACGTGCTGGCGATCACCGGCCCGCAGGATTACCAGAGCGTGATGGCCGCCGTGTACAAGGCGCTGCCGCCGCAGCACAACCCGTTCACCGATCTGGTGCCGCGGCGTATCGACGATAACGACATCGGCATCAAACTCACGCCGAAGCACTACGCCTATCTGAAGATTTCCGAAGGCTGCAACCATCGCTGCAGTTTCTGCATCATTCCGTCGATGCGCGGCGATCTGGTGTCGCGTCCGGTCGACGAGGTGCTGCGCGAAGCCGAAAAACTGGCGATGGGCGGCGTGAAGGAACTGCTGGTGATCTCGCAGGACACCAGTGCTTACGGTGTGGACGTGAAATACGCCGAGCGCACTTGGCGCGGCAAGGCCTACCAGACGCGGATGAAGGCGCTGTGCGAAGGCCTGTCGGAACTCGGGCTGTGGACGCGCCTGCATTACGTTTACCCATATCCGCACGTCGACGACATCATTCCGCTGATGGCACAGACCCAAAACGGCACGCCAAAGCTGCTGCCGTATCTCGATATCCCCTTCCAGCACGCCAGCCCACGCGTGCTCAAGCTGATGAAGCGTCCGGGCGCAGTCGACAAGACCCTCGAACGCATCCAGCGCTGGCGTGGCATCGCGCCGGACATCACCATCCGCAGCACCTTCATCGTCGGTTTCCCGGGCGAGACCGAGGCCGAGTTCGAGGAATTGCTGGATTTCCTCGACGAAGCCCAGCTTGATCGCGTCGGTGCGTTCGCCTATTCGCCGGTGGAGGGCGCGGCCGCGAACGCGCTGCCCGACCCGGTGCCTGAAGACGTGAAGCAGGAGCGCCTCGCGCGCTTCATGGAACGCCAGGCGGAAATTTCTGAAGCCAAGCTCGCGGCGAAGGTTGGCAGCGTGCAGCGTTGCCTGGTGGATTCGGTGGATGGCGATCTGGGCATCGCGCGCTCGATGGCCGACGCGCCTGAAATCGACGGTCTGGTGCAGATCCAGAACAGTCTTGAAGCCGACCTGCGCCCCGGGCAGTTCGTCGATGTCGAGATCATGGGCAGTGATGAGCACGATCTGTACGGCGAGGCCGTGCTCGAATCCTGATACGCGAACGGCGACGGACATGGCGAAGCGCCGTTTCATCGCGCCATCGCGAAGCGGGCTGGACCTCGGGTGCTTCGCGCATCCGGTCTTCGATGGCGTATCGGCGTTGCGCCCGTGGTTCACGACACCGGCATGGCCGACCACGGACGATCTGAACGCGGCGATGCCGGTCGCCGACAGGCGTTTCGCGCTGCAGGATCAGGCCTTGCTCGACGACGGCCTGCACTACGAGACCCGGATCGTGGAACGCGGCGCCATCGCGACCCGCGCCGGGAACTGGCACGACCTGTTCAACGCCGCGATCTGGTGCCGCTATCCCGCGATCAAACGCGCGCTCAATGCACAGCAGATTGCGCATATCGCAATCATGGGTGCGTCGCAGCGCAATCGCGCACAGTATGCGTTGACCCAGTTCGACGAGGCTGGCGTGATCGTTCGCGTACGCGACCCGCAGCTGCTTGAACTCTGGAATCGACACGATTGGTCGACGCTGTTTCATGCGCATGCCGACGCGTGGCGGACTGGCGATATCCGCATCGCGGCGGTGATCGGCCATGCGCTGCTGGAGCATGCGCTGCTGCCGGAAATATTCCTGGTCGGAAAATGTCTGGTGTTGCAGGGCGATGGCGACGACGATGCCTGCGTCGCGCAGGCGGCCCACGCGATTGCGGAAGGCGCGGTGTTGAACGACCCGCTGGAGCTGCGTCCGCTGCCGATGGCGGGCATTCCCGGTTGGTATCCCGGGCAGAGCGCGGGTTTTTTCGCGGAGGCCGAATGTTTCCAGCCGGTCCGCGCCGGGCGGGTGTATCCGCCGCCGATCTGAGGCGCTGTTTCCGACCGGCGGCGCGTGGCCCGTCGCCACTGAATGCAGCGTTGGGCACAATGACACAAAGTCGGCACCGCGCCGATCTGGATGGACAGTGCGCTGATGCCGGAGGACACGCTGGGCTTCGGCGATTGACGGCCTTTCCGGAACGGCAGACGTCTCGAACAGCAAGCCCATGGCTGATCGATAACCCAGACAATCGTCGCTCGGCTCAGAGTCTGTTCAAAACCTTTCGATCAAACCCGGAGAGCGGCCTGCATGCCGCTGAAACTGGATGCGGCCGTTCAAGCAGCGGCCTGAAGGCCGCTCTACGAGGGATGAAATACGTTTTTGTGGCTGCCATCGCAAGAGCACGGAGATTTAAAACACCCTCTCAGACGAATGGCACTGACTCAAGACTCGTCATCCCCGCGTAGGCGGGGATCCAGCGCCTTTGCTTGATCGAAAAGGCCTGAAGTCAATGGATTCCCACCTGCGCGGGAATGACGAAAAGCTGGATGTTGCGCTTATGTAAGTGCCATTCCGCTCAGACCCATTCCCGCGAAGGCAAGGTGAAGCGTTTCTGCGGCCGGCCGATCAGGTCGAGGAAATTCTCGAACATGGCTTCGGCCTGATTTTGCATCGGCAATGCCAGCGACGCGCTCAGTGCGCGGATGCTGGCGTCGTCCTGGGCCAGGCCGGACGCGGCCAGCTCGTCTGCATAGACGGGATTGCCCAGCCAGCGTTCGATCAGCGGCTGGTTCGCTTCGGGGTGGAACTGCACGCCATAGGCCATGTCGCCATAACGGAAGGCCTGTTGCTCGCAGGTGCTGGTACGCGCCAACTGGACCGCGCCGTCCGGCAGCGCATAGCTTCGGGCATGCCACTGGAAGACCTGCGTCGTCGCGCTCAGAGGCGATATCACCTTGTCTGCCAAGCCGGCTTCGGTAAGTTCTAGCCCATACCAGCCGATCTCGGTCTGATCGTGCTTGCGCACCGGCGCGCCCAGCACATGCGCCAGTAACTGCGCGCCCAGACAGATGCCCAGCACGGGTTTGCCCTGATCGAGCGCCTGCTCGATGACCCGCAGCTCCGTGCGCAGGTGCGGCCGCTGCGCCTGATCCTCGACGTTCATCGGCCCGCCCAGCACCACCAGACCGCGATAGCGGTCGATGTTCGGCTCGGCATCGGGGTGGCGTTCGAAGTTGACGAAGCGGATGCGATGGCCGCGCCGCCGGATCAACGGATCCAGCGTGCCCAAGGGCTCGGCGGCGATGTGCTGGAAGACGAGGATGCGGGGCATGGCCGAAAGCATGGGCGAGCGCAGCGCTTATCGCAACGCATCCGGGCCGCACGATCGAGCCCATTCCGGGCCGGTAGGGCGGAACCCACGGAGTGGATGACCAGCTTCGCTGTTGAAAACCCGCCATGATTCCCTCAGCGCGGCGGAATCGTACGCCGACTGCGCTGGCGCGAGCGGTCGCGGATCGGCGGTTCGCAGGCATCCGGCAATCCGCTAATCGGGAGGGCGACTCAGTGCGGCGATATCGCGGACCAGACCGATTCCGATGTCGGCCGAGCGCAGGCTGGCCGCATGCGCGGTGCTGGCGCCATCGGTGCCCAGCGCGCTCAGGCTGAGCTGTCCCTTGCAGTTTTGCGTCACCTGGACCGCGGCTCCGCGCCCGCCAAAGACCTCGCGAACCTTGCCCAATCCGCGGCGCACGGCATTGGGCCGCTGGACGGTGCGTACGGTCTTGCAATCGCGACTCCACACCCGCACGGCCGGCCCCGCGTTCACCAGCCCCTTGCGGTCCGCAGCTTTCCATTCGGCGACGCTGGGTAAACGGTAGCGCTCGCCGCTCTGCTCGCCGAACCAGCGTACGAAATTCTTGGCGTCGGCATAGGTCACGCAGCGGGCGACTGCCGCCGTTGCGGCATCTGCTTCGCAGCTGGCCGGCTTGAGTCCCGCAGCGCTGGCGTAGCGTGCGTACAGCACCGCGCTGACCGGCATCACCCCGACCGCCATTCCCTTGCGGGTGTAGGTCGGCGCTTCGACCACGCCAAGTCTGGGGCCGTCGGCGTCGACGATGCCCTCAGCGCGAATGGGGATCTGCAGTAGCAGGTCGCGTCGCCCGGTCAATCCGGCGCTTGGCTGTTCTATCAGCGCGAACAGCGGCAGGGCCGGCGCGGCGACGTTTTGATCGTAAGCCGCGATCGCCGTATCGAATTCCGTGCGCAGCGCGCCGTCGAGCTGTTTCGCGACCTCGACCCGCGTCGCCGGGGCGCTGCCAAGGCGCACGCTGGCGTCCTGCCAGCCGGTGTAATGGCGCTTGACCTCGCCCCAACGGCGCGCGCTGATCGCAGCGAGCAGCCGCGTCCGCAGCGTGTCTTCCAGCTGCACGCGAAGACGGTCGTACTCGGCCTGTTTAGGCGCCGCGATCAAGCCGTCCAGCGCATTGGGTCTGGCCGGCGGCAGCAGTTGATCGGTGGCGATCAGTTGGCCGATCTCGGCCGCGCTCATCGCTTTCGCGTCCGGCCACAGCGCCCATGCCGCCAGCCCCAGCGCAAGAACGCCGGCCACAGCCGCGAGCGCAAGCCTGCGGCCGGCGATCAGCGGCGGCGCATCGGGGATGCGGTCGAGGGCAGTCGCCATCTCCGCCGCGCTCTTAAAGCGCTGCGCAGGTTGACGGGCCAGCGCCTTGTCGATGAAACCCTGCCAGTGCGCGCGCTCCCTCGGCAGGCGCGGGACGTTCTGCTCCAACTGCGCGATCGCGACCTCGAACGCATCCGCCCCGCGGAACGGCAGACTGCCGGTCAACAGTTCATAGGCGAGCACGCCCACGCTGTACAGGTCCGAGCGTGGATCTACCGGCATCCCGCGGGCCTGCTCGGGGCTCATGTAGCCGGTCGAACCTACGGTCAGGCCCACCTGCGTCAGGCGTTCGCTGTTCAAGGTGCGAATGGCGACCCCGAAATCCGCCAGCTGTGGCGTGCCGTGTTCGTCGAACAGCACATTCGCCGGTTTGATGTCGCGGTGCACGATGCCCTTGCCGTGCGCGTAGCCCAAAGCATCGAGCAGAGGGACCAGCAGCTTGCGGATTTCCGTCAGCGGACGCGGCGAAGCGCGCGCGGTCAGATCGCCGCCGGGCAGGAACGGCATCGCGTAATACAGCGCACCGTCGCTGCTGTGGCCGACGTCGTGGATGCCGACGATGTTCGGGTGGCTGAGTTCGGCGATCAGCCGGGTTTCCTGCTCAAATCGCTCAATCGCATCTGCGCCACCGGCTTCGGCCATGCGCAGAACCTTCAGCGCGACCGGCCGCTTCAGCGCGATGTGCTCGGCCACGAACACTTCAGCCATGCCGCCGCGGGCAAGGTGCCGGCTGATGGTGTAACCGGGAACATGAGGTGTGGCGGGCGGTGTTGCGGTCATGGCCAAATTGTACGCACTGGACACTCTTGTAGCCCGGTTAGAGCGCAGCGGCTCTCAACGGCGCAGGCGGTCAATCCGTGCCTTTTCGTCAGTTTGTCTTCGATGCACACTGATGCCGCATTTCGCACGATCGATTGCGTTCGA
>JAYUIZ010000246.1:0-2643 GCA_043765595.1 Lysobacter sp.
GTCGGAGACGCCCAGCAGACCGTAGCGGAAGGCGTTGACCATGTAGAAGATCGGGTTGAGGTGAGTCGCGGCCTCGGCCCAGTCGGGCAGCAGCTTTACCGAATAGAACACGCCGCCCAGATAGGTCAGCGGGGTGAGGATGAACGTCGGCACGATCGCGATGTCGTCGAATTTCTTCGCGTACACCGCATTCACGAAGCCGGCCAGGGCGAAGATCGTCGCGCCCAGGATCACCGTGCTCAGGGTGATCAGCGGATGCGGCACCCGCACCTTGGTAAAGAACATCGCGATCAGCAGCACAATCACGCCGACCAGCAGCCCGCGCAGCACCGCGCCGGCCACATAGCCGCCCAGGATCACCCACGACGGCATCGGGCTGACCAGCAGTTCCTCGACGTGGCGGCCGAACTTGGCGCCGAAGAAACTCGACGAAATGTTGCCGTAGCTGTTCTGGATGATGCTCATCATCACCAGCCCGGGAACGATGAAATCCATGTACTTGATGCCGTCCATTTCCCCGACGCGCGCACCGATCAGGCCGCCGAAGATCAGGAAATACAGGGTCATGGTGATCGCGGGCGGCACCAGGGTCTGGCCCCAGATGCGCAGGATCCGCGCGATTTCGCGACGGACGATGGTGTACAGCGCGGTGCGGTGAAGCTGGGCGACGCTCATCTCGGGCGTGGTCGGGTGCGAGCTCATGCTGCGGCCTCCACGTTGTTGTCGCCGGTCAATCTCACGAACAGCTCCTCCAGCCGGTTGGTTTTGGTGCGCATCGAGCGCACGCGGATGCCGGCGGTGTCCAGCGCGGCGAATATTCCATTGAGGTCCATCGCCCGCGGCATGTCGATGTCGAGGGTGTGGTCGTCCGTGGCGATCAGGGTCGCGCCGGGGATCGACGGCAGCTGCGCCGGCAGGGCGCCGTCGATGTCGAGCAGGAAACCTTCGACATCGAGCTTGGCCAGCAGCGCTTTCATCGGCCCCTGCTCCACGATCCGGCCCTTGTCGATGATCGCCAGATTGCGGCAGAGGTTTTCGGCCTCTTCCAGGTAATGGGTGGTGAGGATGATGGTGGTGCCGGAGGCGTTGATCTCCTTCAGCGTCTTCCACATGCCGCGGCGGATCTCGATGTCCACGCCGGCAGTGGGCTCGTCCAGGATCAGCAGCCGCGGGCTGGTCATCATGGCGCGGGCGATCATCAGCCGCCGTTTCATGCCCCCGGACAGGGTGCGGCTCATCTTGTCGTTCTTGTCCCAGAGCTGCGCTTCCTTCAGCACCCGCTCGGCGCGTTCGCGGGCGATGGCGCGCGGCACGCCGTAGAAGCCGGCGTAGTTCACGCAGATGTCGAAAGGCTTCTCGAACATGTTGAAGTTCAGTTCCTGCGGCACCAGGCCGATCAGGCGCATTGCAGCGTCGCGGCGGGCGGCGATGTCGACGCCGAAGATGCGGACCTCGCCGGAGGTCTTGTTGACCAGCGAGCTTGCGACGCCGATCAGGGTCGACTTGCCGGCGCCGTTCGGGCCCAGCAGCGCATAGAAGTCGCCGGGCGCCACATCCAGCGAAACGCCCTTCAGGGCCTCCACGCCGTTATCGTAGGTCTTGCGCAGGTCGCGGATCGAAAGCGCCGGCGCGTCGGCACTGGGGGCGGAATCTGGGGTCATCGGGGGTCCTCGCCGTCGCGGGCGTGCGTACAGGGAGATCGGCGCGACGGAACGGCTAGTATAGGCGGCCGTGCCGACGGCTCCCGATACGCAGCGCCGGCAACACTCCTTTCTACAAGGTTTCCTTCCCGTGCCCGTCCATTTCCCCCTCAAACTCGTCGGCCGCCGGATGCTGGCCCCCACCGTCGCCCATCTCAATTTCGTCCGCGACGACGGCGAACCGCTGGACTACATCCCGGGGCAGTTCCTGCAGGTGCATTTCCACTATCCCGACGGCACCGCGACCAAGCGCAGCTATTCTCTGGCCACCCAGCACGACCACGCGCTGGGCCCGGGCGAATCGGTGGAGATCGCGGTGAGCTACGTCGCCGGCGGCGCCGCCACGGCGCTGTTTGAAGAGTTGCCCATGGGCGGACGGATCGAGGCCAGCGGCCCCTATGGCCGCTTCTGCCTGATGCCCGGTGACGCCAGCCGCCGCTATCTGTTGATCGGTACTGGCACCGGCGTGACCCCGTACCGGGCGATGTTGCCGCAGCTGGCGGCGCAGATCGCCGACCGCGGCATTGAAGTGGTGCTGCTGTTCGGCGCACGCACGCCGGAAGAACTGCTGTACGGCGACGAGTTCCGCGCGTTCGCTGACGCGCACCCGAATTTCCGCTTCGTGCCGTGCTTCTCGCGCGATTTGCCCGCCGAGGGTTCGCCGCATGCGCACGCCGACGTGCGCAAGGGCTATGTGCAGGAACATCTGGCCGAATTCGCGCCGCAGGCCGAGTCCGACATCGCTTATCTCTGCGGCAACCCGAACATGGTCGACGTGTGCTTCGAGGCCTTGAAGGGCCACGGCCTGCCGGTACCGGCGATCCGCCGCGAGAAGTACGTCAGCAGCAAGTAGGGCGGCCTCCTGTGACGTATGCCTCCCGCCGTAGAGCGGAGCGCAGCTCCGCTGTCCTGTCCTGTCCAAAGCTGAGGTAGCGGAGCTGCG
>JAYUIZ010000247.1:0-2642 GCA_043765595.1 Lysobacter sp.
CGCAAAGACAACGAAATGCTGCGCAACGAATTCAGAGAGGAAGTCGAGGAAGTGTTCGCCGAATTCGGTCGCCCCGACCTGATCCAGCTCGAGAAGAACGATTTCCCGTACCGCTCCGGTCGCGAGGGCTGAGTCGATGACGCCGACCACAGACCGCGACTTTCGCCTGGGACGCTTCAATCAGATCTATGCTCAGCTGAATCTGATCTGCAATGCGAATTCCTGCGACTGGATCGAATTGGAGTCGGCGCCCGATTTGAACCTGTTGAAACAGGCTATCGAGCACGTTATCGATCGGCACCCTATGGCACGCTCCGTACAATATCAGCGGGGCGTGATTCTTGGGTGGCGCCATCTCGAGAAGCGTCTGCCGATCGACATCGAGCAACGCAGCAGCATCAATGTCGATCCGGCTAGGTTGCGCGCGGAGTTACTGAAAAACGCCTGGGACGAGCGAGTTCCTGTGCGCGACGGACATCCGTTCCGTTTCATCTATACCAGGACACCCGAAAAACATATTCTGCAATTCATTACCAGTCATACCTTCACGGACGGGAAAGCGGCGCAGCTGTTTTCCGGCGATATCGCAGAGGCTTATGGTGATCTATCATCCGGACGTCCGCTGGACACCGAAGTCATCGACTTGCCGGAACGCAATCATGACAGGCTTTTCCTGGCCGGCTTACACTGGAGGGACAGACTCCGTCTGACATGGAAAGGCCTCTGCGGATTTTTCCACGACCTGCTGATGCCTTCAGGTCGCATGGTGATCGACGGCAAACGCAGCGGCGACACCGACGTGCTGATGGTGGAATTGCCGCAATCGATCCTCGGCGCAATGAAAGCCGCGTGCGCGCGGCGGAAAAGCACGATTCACCCGCTGATTTTGCTTGCGTTGCTCCGCACCGCTGCAGACGACGCCAAACGCCAAGGAAAACCGCTGCGCAATGGCTTGCGCATTGTCGACAATTTCAGTCTTCGGCGTTTCGTCGAAGACCCTCGGATACATAAAATATATGATTGCATTGCAGTACCTTACACGCTTGAACTTGATCCGAATGCTGACGACGAAAGCGTGCTAGCGACAGCAAACAGGCGACTGGATGCCTTAAAGAACGGAGACATTTTTTCTGAACTATACCGCTTCCGTTTTCTCTTCCAGTCGTCGCTGCTGCTGCCAAAAGCCGCCACCATCCGCTTCGCTGCGAATGTACTGACCCGCGCCAATCTGATCTGCACCAACGTCGGCGAGATCGATACGCGACTCGAGCGCTTTGGCCCGATACAGGTACGCAGTTACTATTCATTTCCGCAGTTGTTTCCGCCCGGAGAGATCATGGTGCAGATCAGCGCGTTTCGCGGACATCTCCGCTTGGTCCTGCTCTACGACAAGGGCCAGTTGAACGAGCTAGAAGTTCAAACGCGTTTCGTGGCCCCATTTGTCGCCGAGTTGCAGCGCATCACTGGCGCCCCCTTCCTTCCCGACAGCATCGCCGTCAACGGCTGAAAAATCATGCGAACTCCTGCAATGAAGACTCTTGTTCTGCGAATACTCGACCATCCCCGCACATGCCTGTCAATACTTTCATGCCTGCTGCTGCTTTCGATTCTGGCGCTCACCCAATTGCGGTTTGACAACACCCCCGATTCGTTCTTCAACCGAGCCGATCCCGCACTCAAGCAATACACAGAATACAAGCGCGACTTCGGAAGTGACGAATACAGCCTGCTAGTCATCGACGCACCAGAGGCGTGGACGCCTGAGTTCATAGATACGGTGCGTTCGCTTGACAATCGTATAGCCGCAATGGCGGATGTCACCAAAGTTACGTCCATAGCCAATGTTCGTCATATCGATGGAAACGAAGGAACGCTGGATGTCGGTCCTTTCCTCGACGAGAAGATGGATGCGACGCAACTGGCTGAAAAGCGCGAACAGGCCTTGAAGCATCCGTACTACCGCGGGTTCCTGATCAGTGATGACGGCGCGCATCTGGGGGTCTTGGCGGAAACCACGCTGAAGCCTGGGGAGGTGATGTACAAGATCGATCTGACGAAAAGCATCCGCGCGCTGGCTTCCGACCCTGAGTACCGCGACTTGAACATGCGTATCGTCGGCGCACCGATCATCGACGCCGATGTTTTCACGATCATCAACCGCGAGAGCGCGATCTTCGGCACACTATCGTTCCTGCTGGTCGCTTTCGGTTTCTACTACATCTTTCGTTCATGGCTGGTGGCCCTGCTGCCTCTGATCGTTGCTTCGTTGTCGATTGTAGTGGCGATGGGCGTGAGTGCACTGATCGATGCGCCTGTCGGCATGCTGACCGCGATCATTCCATCCTTCCTGATTTCCGTCGGTGTCGGCTCCAGCATCTTTCTGATCGCGGAGATCTACCGCCAGCATGCGACGGGATATACGCTGCGTGAATCGATCGTCGAGGGCTTCACCCATTCGGCTGGTGCCAGCGCATTGTCGGTAATAACGACGGCAGGTGCGCTGCTTTCCTTTTCTTGGTCGGAAATACGCCCCGTACAGGGTGTCGGAATATCGATGGCTGCAGGTCTGATCGCGTCATTGATCATCGGTTGGCTGGTGATTCCACCCTCCCTCAACCGTTTCCGCATGCTGCCGGACGCGG
>JAYUIZ010000248.1:0-7612 GCA_043765595.1 Lysobacter sp.
GTGCCGCACGCGCATGTCGTCACCTCGACCACCCACAAGACCCTGCGCGGCCCGCGCGGCGGATTCATCATCTGCAAGGCCAACGAAGCGCTGGAGAAGAAATTCCAGTCGCTGGTGTTCCCCGGCCTGCAGGGTGGCCCGCTGATGCATGTGATCGCGGCCAAGGCGGTCGCGTTCAAGGAAGCGCTGCAGCCGGAGTTCAAGACCTACCAGCAGCAGGTGGTGAAGAATGCGCAAGCGATGGCCGAAACCATCATCGCCCGCGGCTACAAGATCGTCTCCGGCGGCACCCAGAACCATCTGATGCTGGTCGACATGATCGGCAAGGGCATCACCGGTAAAGATGCGGAAGAAGCCCTCGGCCGCGCCCACATCACCGTCAACAAGAACGCAGTCCCGAACGATCCGCAGAAACCGGTCTACACCTCCGGCCTGCGCATCGGCACCCCGGCGGTCACCACCCGCGGCTACATGGAAGCAGACTGCGTGGCGCTTGCCGGCTGGATCTGCGACGTGCTGGACGCGCCGACCGATGAAGCCGTGATCGCCCGCGTGCGCGACGCGGTGACGGCGCAGTGCCGGAAGTTTCCGGTTTACGGTTGATTGCAGAGATTCCGTAGGGTGGGCCCCGGCCCACCGTCGCGGCGATAGACATCGCGATATCGAAAGGAGAATGGTGGGCCAAGGCCCACCCTACGCCAGCCACCATGCATTGCCCCTTCTGCCAGCACGACAACACCCGGGTCATCGATTCGCGCGTCAGCGAAGACGGAGCGACGATCCGGCGTCGGCGCGAATGCGAGGCCTGTGGCGAGCGTTTCAGCACCCTGGAAACGGTGGAATTGAAGCTGCCGGCGATTATCAAGGGCGACGGCCGCCGCGAGCATTTCGATGCGCGCAAGCTGCGCCACGGCTTCGACCGCGCTTTGCACAAACGCCCGGTGTCCGAAGAACAGATCGAATCCTCGGTGCGCGCAGTGGTACATCAGCTGCGGATGACCACCGAGCGCGAACTGGCGTCGCGCCGCGTCGGTGAGTTCGTGATGGCTGAACTACGCAAGCTCGATCACGTTGCGTTCGTGCGCTTCGCGTCGGTCTATCGCTCGTTCGAGGATGTGGCCGATTTCCGCGAAGAACTTGATCGTCTCGAACGCGAGCTGCCGTCCGAGCCCCAACTCCCGCTGCTCGGCGGCGAGGTGGTGCCCTTCGATCGGCATGCTGATCGGCACGCTGACAAAGACAAGAAGAAGCGTTGACCGAAATGAGTTTTGCAGACGCTGGGGCCAACGCATTCACCGCCACCGACCACGCGATGATGGCGCGCGCGCTGCGCTTGGCCGAACGCGGCGCTTACACCACGCGGCCGAATCCGATGGTCGGCTGCGTGATCGCGCACGGCGATGAGGTGATCGCGGAAGGCTGGCATGCGCAGGCCGGCGGCCCGCATGCCGAAGTCGTCGCGCTGCAGGCAGCGGGCGATCGCGGGCGTGGCGCCACCGCATACGTGACGCTCGAACCCTGTGCGCACACCGGCAAGACTGGCCCCTGTGCCGACGCACTGGCCGCAGCCGGCATCGCCCGCGTGGTCGCGGCGATGCGCGACCCGTTCCCGCAGGTTGACGGCGCCGGTTTCGATACGCTCGAGGCGGCCGGCGTTGCGGTGCAATACGGGCTGATGGCCGATGCGGCGCGGCGCGTGAATCAGGGGTTCCTGTCCCGGATCGAGCGCAAACGGCCTTGGGTGCGGGTCAAGCTCGCGACCAGCCTGGACGGGCGCACCGCGCTGGCCAACGGCGATTCGAAATGGATCAGCGGCGAGGCCTCGCGGCGCGATGTGATGCGCTGGCGCGCGCGCGCCGGTGCGCTGCTCACCGGCGCCGGCACGGTGCTGGCTGACGATCCGCAGCTGACTGTCCGTTTCGACGACGGCGACGACACCGCATTCCTGCCGCCGCTGCGGGTAGTGCTGGATCCGGGGCTGGCCACGGTCGGCCGCGGCCATATCCGCGCCGGCGATGCGCCGACGCTCTACATCCACGCGCCCGACGCCAAGCCGCCGCGCAATTTCGACACCCCGCACGTATCGGTGCCGATCCGCGAGGGCATGCTGGACCTGGCTGCGGTGCTGCAGGTGCTGGCCGCGCGCGGGATCAACGAAGTGCAGGTCGAAGCCGGTGCCACCCTGGCCGGTGCGCTGCTGCGCGCGGAGCTGGTGGACGAAGTGCTGCTGTACGTGGCGCCAGTGCTGCTGGGCGCCGCTGCGCGCCCGCTGTTCGACGGTCTGCGCATCGACGAGATGCAGCAGCGCCTGCGCTTGCGCACGGTGGAAACGCGCAGGCTCGGCGACGACATGCGCCTGCTGCTGCGGCCGGAGCCCGTGCTTTGACGCAAGCCATGCTGAGAAGCTGTTCACGATCTGCATTCAGAACCTTCCTGTCATCCCGAATCGCAGGCCGGGCTAAGTCCAAAGTCGTAGGCTGGACAGAGCGCAGAGTCGTAGGCTGGACAGAGCGCAGAGTCGTAGGCTGGGCTGAGCGCAGCGAAGCCCAGCATCGCATCGAACCAATCGCCGCCACAGGCCGGGCTTCGCTACGCTCAGCCCAGCCTACAAATGCTGTTCAACATCCTGTCTGCGTTCGTGGGCTGCGAGATTTTCAACAGCTTCCTAAAGCTTGTAGCACCGACGGGGTTTCAGCATGTTCACGGGATTGATCGAAGGCGTCGGTCGGGTCGCCGCGCTCGAACCGCGCGGCGGCGACGTCCGCCTGCGCATTGAAGCCGGCAGTCTGCCGTTCGCCGATGTCGCGCTGGGCGAAAGCATCGCGGTCAGTGGCGTGTGTTTGACGGTGATCGAATTCGACGCCGTTGCATTCTCGGCTGATGCCTCCACCGAAACCCTCGCCCTGACCACGCTTGGCGGCATGGTGGTGGGGCAGGCGGTGAATCTGGAGCGCGCGATGCGCCCGACCGATCGTCTCGGCGGGCATCTGGTCAGCGGCCACGTCGACGGCGTCGGCCGGGTGCTGTCGATCCACGACGACGCCCGCGCGCAGCGCTGGCGGTTCGCTGCGCCGGTCGCGCTGTCGAAATACATCGCGACCAAGGGCTCGATCTGCGTCGATGGGGTGAGCCTCACCGTCAATGCGGCCGATGGCGAAGGCTTTGAAGTCGCACTGATTCCTCACACTGTCTCGCACACCGCATTCTCGTCGACGCGCGTCGGCGATCCGGTCAACCTCGAAATCGATCTGGTCGCGCGCTACGTCGAGCGGCTGCTGTCGGCAAGGGAACACGCATGAGTTTCGCAAGCATTCCGGAGTTGCTCGAAGAAATCCGCGCCGGGCGGATGGTGGTGATCGTCGACGACGAGGACCGCGAGAACGAGGGCGACCTGATCATGGCCGCGGAGTTGGTGCGGCCGCAGGACATCAATTTCATGGTCACCCACGCGCGCGGACTGGTGTGCCTGTCGCTGATCCGCGAACGCTGCCGGCAGCTCGGCCTGCCGCCGATGGTGCGCGACAACACTTCGCCGCACGGCACCAATTTCACGGTGAGCATCGAAGCTGCCGAGGGCGTGACCACCGGCATCAGCGCCTACGACCGCGCGCATACCATCCGCACCGCGGTGCGTCCGGACGCCAAACCGCACGATCTATCGCAGCCGGGCCACATCTTCCCGCTGATGGCGCAGCCCGGCGGCGTGCTCAACCGCGCTGGTCACACCGAAGCGGCGAGCGATCTGGCGCTGCTGGCGGGGTTCGAGCCTTCCGGCGTGCTGGTGGAGATCCTCAACGCAGACGGCAGCATGGCGCGCCGGCCGGAACTCGAAGTCTTCGCGCACGATCACGGTCTCAAGATCGGTTCGATCGAAGACCTGATCCGCTACCGGCTGCACAACGAGCACACCGTCGAGCGTCTGGACGTGCGCGAGATCGAGACCGAACACGGCACTTTCCGGCTGTATACCTATGGCGACCGGATCGGCCACGGCCTGCACTACGCGCTGCTGCGCGGCGACGCCGAAGCAAACACGCCAACGCTGGTGCGGGTCCACATGCAAAATCCGCTGGCCGACGCGCTGCACTGGCGTCGCGCCGATTTCGGCCCGGCGGTGGGCGACGTGCTGGCCAAGATCGCCGCCGAGGGCCGCGGCGCGCTGGTGCTGCTGGGCGAGGCGCAGACCCCGGAAAGCCTGCTGGCCCGCATCCGCGAGCAGCCCGAACCGGCGGCACGCGGCGGCTCGATGGCCGAATGGCGACGCAACGGCAGCGGCAGCCAGATCCTGGCCGATCTCGGCCTGGGCAAGCTGCGGGTGCTGGGGACGCCGCGCAAACAGGTGGGTCTGGCGGGCTTCGGGCTGGAAGTCGTCGAATACGTCGGTTTGTGATCGGGTTTTGATTGTCTTCGCCTGTCTTCCTCCGCCGCGAGCGGGGGAGGATCGAGGGGGCAGGTTGAGGCGCCCGTCCATCCAAAGCGCCCCGTCCCGGCCTGTCCGGCCAGCAGGCAGTGCCTGCTGGCGTTCGGATGCATGCGGCCAGTGGTCCGCGAACATGCCTCCTCACCCCCGCACGCGGGGGCAGGAGAGCTGCCCGCACGCGGAGTGCCGGCACCCGGAAAAAGCAGGCGACGGGCTACAATGCCCGCCCCCGTTCCGAGCCGCCCCGCATGCCTCATTACGAAGGCGATCTGCGCGCCCCCGAAGGCGCACGTTTCGCGATCATCGCCAGCCGCTGGAACCCGCGCATCACCGAACAGCTGGTCGCCGGTGCCCGCGCCGCGTTCATCGCCCACGGCGTGGCCGAGGACGCGGTCGACGTGATCCGGGTGCCGGGCGCTTGGGAGATTCCGGCCATCGCCGCGCGTCTGGCCGCCGCCCGCCGCCACGCCGCCATCGTCGCCCTGGGCTGCGTGATCCGCGGCGATACCCGCCATTACGAGCAGGTGGCCGACGGCTGCTCCGACGGACTGATGCGGGTCGCGCTGGACCACGCGCTGCCGGTGGTCAACGGCGTACTGGCGGTGGATCACTACGAACACGCCGAAGCCCGCGCCGGTGGCAACCACGGCAACAAGGGCGAAGAGGCGGCGCTGGTCGCCATCGAGATGGCCAACCTGCTGGAAAAACTGCCATGAGCAAATTTCACCGTCGCGCCGATGGCGTCGACCCTGTGTTGCGCACCCGCGCCCGTCGCCGCGCGCTGCAGGCGGTGTACGCGTGGCAGATGTCCGGCGCTGACGCCCGCGATATCGTCACCCAGTTCGCGCACGAGCAGGCGCGCGAAATCGCCGACCTGGTGTATTTCCAGGAACTCGTCCACGGCGTCGACGCGCACTGCGCCGAACTCGACGCCGCGCTGGCGCCCTACCTCGACCGGACGATGGAAGAAGTCGACCCCATCGAGCGCGCCGCGCTGCGCATCGCCGCCTACGAATTGCAGCACCGCATCGATGTGCCATATCGCGTGGTGCTGAACGAAGCGGTGGAATCGGTGAAACGCTTCGGCTCCGAACACGGCCACACCTACGTCAATGGTGTGCTGGACCAGGCTGCCGGCGCGCTGCGCGCGATCGAAGTGCAGGCGTCGAAGCGCAAGGATTGAATGGCATGGACATCAATGCTTTTGCTGCGTTCTTGGCGGTATTGGCGCTGGTTCAGTCATCACTTCGCTACCCAACATTTGCTGGCTCGCAAAGCTCAAAAAGCGGAATATCTTCAAATAGAACGGAATCAGGCAGCTACAGATTTGCTAAAAGCTCTTGAAGCATAAATCTCACCAGCAGTGCTGAGAACGCTAGGAGATTCGGGTTCTGCGCGGCTCGTGTAGAAATACTTGCAAGCGATTCTGTCAACCGCGCCCTTCATTCATATCGGGCGATCACCACGCAGACTCCTGCAAGAGATGAAGCCTTCAAAGCGCTATTGGCCCCAATGCGGTCTGATCTTGTCGACAGTTAGTGCGAGCCGAAATAACACTGTTATTCCTGCCTAGGCGGGAATCCAGAGACGTTTGAATTTCCCGAAGCAAGACGCTGGATCCCCGCCTTCGCGGGGATGACGAACTGAATGCAATGTGCCCGCTACTCCTCGCTCACGCCCGCGATCGCGCCGTTCTTCCCGCGCATGCCCGGCGCCACCGATTCCCACCACGCGATGTGATCCGGATCTTGCAGATACGCGGCGTTGGAGACGTCATCGGCGATGGTATCGAGCGAATAATCCGGCCGTCCTTCCGCCAGCATCGCCGCGGTCGCGCGCAGCAGCGGCAGTTCGGGCGTGTCTTGTTCGACGAACAGGAACTGCCCGGCCTGGTTGATTTCCAGGAAATGCAGTTCGTCGTGCTCGTCGGCGACCAGATCGATGCAGCCGAACACCAGTCCCAGCGACTCCATCAGCCGCCGCAGCGCGGCTTCCCACGTGCCGGACAGCGCGAACGGGCGCGACGTAGTGTTGTCGCCGATCGAGGCGGCGCGCCAGTCGACCACGCCGTCGTCGGTCGGCGGTGCGTCGATGCGCACCGCGAACAGCCGATGGCCGATGACGGTCACGCGCAGGTCGTAGCGCTTGCGCACGCAGGCCTGGTAGATGCCGGGGCACAGGCGTAGCGCGGCATCGTCCTGCAGCGCGTCGGCCTCGAGCGCGCGGGTGTAGGTGCTGAAGATCCTGCCGTCGCCGTCGCGCCAGCTGTGGGTGGCGAAAGGTTTGTAGACGATGCGCTGGTGCGCCGCGAAGAAACGCCGGATCTCAGCAGGGTCCGATGAGACCAGGGTCGCCGGGAAGCGCAGCCCGCAGCGGTGCGCGGCCTGCATCTGCAGGAGTTTGTTTTCGGCGGCCAGCGCGCGGTCGGGCCGGTTGACCCAGAACACGTCGCCCGCGGTCGCGGCGACACTATGGACGTTGCCGGCGAAGCGTTTCCATTCGTCCTGCAGAAAAGCCAGATCCGAGGCAGCCGCACCGTCGAAGGCGTCGGGCATCCGCGGCCGGCGGAACCAGACGCTGGACGTGCGCGCAGGATCAATGCCGCCGCTGAAACGCAGTCCCGCGCGATCGTCGGCGTGCAGCGAGACCGGCACCATCGCGTCGTCGGCCAGGGTGCGCGCCCACGTCGGCCGATAACCGCTGCGGCGCAGCGCCCAGCAGACCGCGGCGGCATGCACGTCGTGCGCGTAGCCCGAAAGGATCAGCGGCTGTTTGGTGGTGGATGGGGTGTTTATGCGCGCTCCGTCGCAGCGATGGCAATGAGGCGGTATCAATGAAAAACGCCGCGCCCCGGAGGGAGCGCGGCGTGGCGGGAAAAATGCGCGCGGCGCCGATGCGATGGCGTTCGCGACGGATCGATCCGCTGCGGATCGGTGGCGCCGTCAGATCGCGCTGCCCGGATCCGCCGGGTCATCGCCGTTGGGGCCGGTGGCGTTGGTGGTGGTGGGCTTGCCGCCGGAAATCTTTTCGATCTCGTGCGGCGAGAGCTCGCGCGCCACATTGCGGGCGATCGGGCGAACGGTGGAATCCTGGGATTTGTCTTCGAACTTAGACATCAATGCACTCCTTCAATCATCCTGAGGAAGAAACGGCAGCCGGGAAGCATTCCCGGTGCGGTACTGCGGTATCCGG
>JAYUIZ010000249.1:0-2633 GCA_043765595.1 Lysobacter sp.
CATTCGTGTGGTTCAAATCCGGCTCAGCCGCCAAGCATACCCGCCGCGGCGGTCAGGGCATGCCATCGGCTATCCTGTGCCCAACCGTATTGATCCATATCTATCGTTCTGGAGCATCTCATGCGTCGCAAAATCGTCGCCGGAAACTGGAAGCTGCACGGCACCCGCGCCTTCGCCACCGAACTGGTGACTGCAATCGCCGCAGGATTGCCGGCGCACGGCGTCGATGTTGTGGTAATGCCGCCGCTGCCCTACATCGGTGAACTGGTCGAAGCCTTCGACGGCCGGGGCCTGCAATTCGGCGCCCAGGACGTGAGCGCGAACGAGAAGGGCGCCTATACCGGCGAAGTCTCGGCTGCGATGCTGGTCGATATCGGCATCCGTTATGGCCTGATCGGGCATTCCGAACGCCGCCAGCACCACGGCGAGAGGGATGCCCTGATCGCCCGCAAGTTCCTCGCAGCCAAGCACGCCGGACTAGTGCCGGTGGTGTGCGTTGGCGAGTCCCTGCACGAGCGCGAAGCCGGCCAGACCGAGTACCGGATCGAGACCCAACTCGCCGCGATCTTCGAACATGCTGGTGCCCAGGCGTTCGCCGGCGCGGTCATCGCCTACGAACCGGTGTGGGCCATCGGCACCGGCAAAACCGCCTCGCCAGCGCAGGCGCAGGCCGTCCATGCCTTCATTCGTGGCGAAGTCGCGGCGCGCGATGCTACAATCGCCGGCTCGCTGCCCATCCTGTACGGGGGCAGCTGCAAGCCGGACAACGCGGCCGAGCTGTTCGCACAGCCGGACGTTGATGGCGGATTGATTGGTGGAGCTTCGCTGGCCGCTGCCGATTTCCTCGCCATCGTCGCGGCCGCACGGGCCTGATTTTCTGAGGATGTCCTCTGGGATGCAGGAGCGTCGCGATCGCGGTTCCTTCAGCCCCGTACCTTTTCCTACGAGCGCCAACGATGCTGTTGATCCTCAATGTTGTGTATGTCCTGGTCGCGCTCGCCATGATCGCGCTGATCCTCATGCAGCGCGGCGCCGGTGCATCGGCGGGCTCGGGTTTCGGCGCCGGCGCTTCGGCAACTGTGTTTGGCTCCCGCGGCGCGTCGAACTTCCTGTCAAAGTCGACCAAATGGCTGGCCATCGTGTTTTTCTCGGTCGCTATGTTCATGGCGTGGCACGCTACTCATAGCGCCAAGCCCAAGACGGCGGTCGAACAGGATCTCGGCGTAATGTCGCAGACCGCTGTGCCCAAAGCCGACCCGAAAGTGCCGGCAGCACCTGCGGCGAAGCCCATTCCGGCCGCGCCTGCGCAGTCGGCTCCGGTGAAGCCTGCGGACCAGCCGGCGCCGCCCGCCGCAACCGCTCCGGCCGCTCCTCCGCCGCAGGGAGGCTGAACGCGTTTCCCGGGTACGGGTCCGCCCGCGCCTGAAGTCACTTCGACGCATCGCATTGCAAATGCATCGGCGAACGATATCGATACCGGCGCACTATCCCGATACGGATCGAAAAGGCTGCGACTTTCGTGCAGCATCCTTTACAATAGTCAGGCTTCGCGCGCCGTAGGGCGCGAAGCAGCGATATTGCCCAGATGGCGGAATTGGTAGACGCACTACCTTGAGGTGGTAGCGACGTAAGTCGTGGGGGTTCGAGTCCCCCTTTGGGCACCAACGAGCAGCAACAATCAGCGTCACCTTTTCTGAAACTCGTGCATGGACGCATGGGGCGATGTCAGGGAAACGACATCCGGTTCCACGAATGCCCGCACATTCTTCGTGCGGTTATTTCAGGGAACGGGAACGCGATTCAGTCACAGGCGATCCATCGACACAACCCCAACGCCGAGAAAACTGAAGTGCTGGCCGAATATCTGCCGACCCTGCTGTTTCTGATGGTTGCCGCCGGCATGGGCATCGCCCTGATCGTCGTGGGCAACGTGCTTGGCCCCAAGCGTTTCGACGCTGAAAAACTTTCGCCCTACGAGTGCGGCTTCAACGCATTCGAGGACGCGCGCATGCGCTTCGACGTGCGCTATTACCTCATCGCTATCCAGTTCATCATCTTCGACCTGGAAATCATTTTCATCGTGCCGTGGACGCTTGTGTTCACCGAGCTGGGTCCGCGCGGCTTGGTTACCATGGGACTGTTTGTCGGCATGCTCTTTCTCGGCTTCATCTACGTCTGGAAGCGAGGTGCGTTGGAGTGGGAGTGACGGTGCATCCGTTGTTTCCCTCCCTGCGCACCCACCGGAGTCCTGTCTGATATGGGCGTCATCAATAGCATCCAGAAAGTCGCGGATTTCGCGAACAATCCGATACCGGAAGGGCGGCTCGACGACATCCTGCGTCCCGAAAGCCTGCTGTCCGAGGATGGCAATCCGCTCCTCGAACACGGCTTCGTCACCACCAGCTTCGACGTGTTGTGGAACTGGGCCCGCACCGGTTCGATGTGGCCAATGACCTTCGGTCTGGCCTGCTGCGCCGTGGAAATGATGCATGCCGGCGCCGCACGCCTCGATCTCGACCGCTATGGTGTTGTGTTCCGCCCGTCGCCGCGCCAGTCCGATGTGATGATCGTCGCCGGCACTCTCGTCAACAAGATGGCTCCGGCGCTGCGCAAGGTCTACGACCAGATGCCCA
>JAYUIZ010000250.1:0-2630 GCA_043765595.1 Lysobacter sp.
GTAGCTCACGATCAGATAACTGTGCAGCGAGGAGTTGATCGCGAACATCACGCCGAACAGCATCAGCCCACCCACCAGCACGGTCTGCGGCGGATATCCGGACCAGAGCAGCGCGGCCATTCCGGCGGGCACCACCGTCAACCCTGCTGCCCATGCGCAGGCCGCGCGCCCATCCGGCACCTGGCCACTGCGTTTACCGGTCACATACGGCGCGACCGACTGCACCGCGCCGTAGCCGATCACCCACGCGGCGAGAAAACCGCCGATCCACCAGACATCCCAGCCCAGTGTCTGCGCCAGAAATACCGGCAGCGCGACCACGAACCACACGTCGCGCGCGCCGAACAGGAACATCCGCGCCGCCGACAGCAGGTTGACGGCGCGGCTCTTGGAGAAGATGTCCCGGAATTTCGGCTTCGCGCTGGCCTTGCCCAGATCGCGCCGCAGCATCCACAGACTCAGCGCCCAGACCAACGCCAACCCAACCGCCATCACCGCCACCGCGGGCGCAAAACCCACCCAGGTCAACAGCGCGCCGCCAAGAAAGAAACCGACGCCTTTCAATGCATTCTTCGAACCGGTCAAGGCCGCGACCCAGCGATACAACGCATCTTGTCGATCCGAAGGCACCAGCAGCTTGATGCTGCTCTTGGCGCTCATCTTGTTCAGATCCTTGGCGATGCCCGACAGCGCCTGCGCGGCCATCACCCACGGCACTGTCAACAACGCGGCGGGCACCAGCAGCATCGACAGCGCTACGACCTGCAGCCCCAGGCCGATGTTCATCGTGCGATTGAGCCCGATCCGCGCGCCCAGCCAGCCGCCGACCAGATTGGTCGCCACGCCGAACAGTTCGTAGAACAGGAACAGCATCGCCACCTGCAGCGGGCTGTAGCCCAGACGGTGGAAATGCAGCACCACCAGCATCCGCAGCGCGCCGTCGGTGAGCGTGAAAGCCCAGTAATTGCCGGTGATCGCGAGGTATTGACGGATCTCGGGCGTCAGCGGTTTCGACATGATGGAGCCGGACATGATCGATCTACCGGTCCGCGCCGCCGACCAGCCGCACCAGTTCGGCGGTGCGGTTCACGTAACCCCATTCGTTGTCGTACCAGGCGTAGATCTTCACCTGGGTGCCGTTGGTGACCATGGTCGACAGCGCATCGACGATGCTGGAGCGCGGGTCGTGCAGGAAATCGATCGAGACCAGCGGCCGCGTTTCGTAGCCGAGAATGCCGGCGAGTTCGCCCTCGGCTGCGATGCGCAGCAGATCGTTGACCTGTTCAACAGTAGTCGCGCGCTCGACCTCGAACACGCAGTCGGTCAGCGACGCGTTGGTCAACGGCACGCGCACGGCGTGGCCGTTGAGCCGTCCTTTCAGCTCCGGAAAGATTTCGGCGATGGCAGTGGCCGAACCGGTGGAGGTCGGGATCAGGCTGCTGCCGCAGGCGCGGGCGCGGCGTAGATCCTTGTGCGGCGCGTCGAC
The DNA here is from genome assembly GCA_043765595.1 of Lysobacter sp. Taxonomy (GTDB): domain Bacteria; phylum Pseudomonadota; class Gammaproteobacteria; order Xanthomonadales; family Xanthomonadaceae; genus Lysobacter_I. Next base: position 1,487 of record JAYUIZ010000250.1, read on the forward strand.
GATGACCTGGGTGTTGGTGAGGCTGTGAATAGTGGTCAGGCTGCCATGGCGGATGCCCAGCGCTTCGTGGATCACCTTCACTACCGGCGCCAGACAATTGGTGGTGCAGGATGCGGCCGAGACGATGCGGTGCGTCGCCGGGTCAAAGCGATGATGGTTCACGCCCATCACCACATCCAGCGCGCCGGCGGATTTCACGGGCGCGGTCACCACCACCCGCTTCACGCCCTGATCGAGATAGAGCTGCAGCACATCAGGCTTGCGGAATTTGCCGGACGCTTCGATCACAACCTCGCAATCCGACCAGTCAGTCGCATCGATCTGGTGATTGCGCGACAGCGGAATGCGCACGCCGTCGATCGCGATAGCGTCGCCATCGATCACGGCTTCATGGTCCCAGCGGCCATGGATGGAATCGAAATTCAACAGGTGCGCGAACGTCGCTGCGTCTCCGCCGGGATCGTTGATGCGGACGAACGCGATATCGGGGTTGCCCCAGGCGGCGCGCAGGGTGAGACGCCCCATGCGGCCAAAGCCGTTGATGCCGGTGCGGATGGTCATGCGGAATGTTCCGGAAGTTCAAGGAGAATAACGGTGGGCGCGCAGACGGACGCGCCGGTTGCGCCGGCCGGTGCGCATGCGGCCGGATTGCCGCCGCAACAGTGAGCGGTCAGGAATGCCACCAGCGCGTTCATGGCGTCGAAATCCGCGCGATAACAGATGAAGCGGCCGCGCTGTTGGCCATGGATCAGACCGGCCGCCACCAGTTCCTTGAGATGGAAGGACAGCGTTGCGCCGGGCAGCGAGAGGTGCTCGGCAAGTTCGCCGGGGCTGCTGCCGTCGTGACCAGCTTCCACGAGCCGGCGGTAGATCGACAGGCGCGTAGTCTGGCCGAGGGCCGCCAGCGCCAAGGTGGCTTCTTCGATTTCCATATTTCCAGAATACTCGAAGCATTGTGGCAAACGAATGACAGCGGCCTACCCTCTCTCACCTGCATGTTCCGCAAAAGAAAAAGGCCCAGGTTTCCCCGGGCCTTTTTTTGACTTGCGATGCCTGTCTTCGCGACAGGCGTTATTGCTTCACGGCGTGACCGTCAGATCGACCGGCAGCGCGACAGAAGGCCGGGCCGGGTCGTTGCTGTTCA
>JAYUIZ010000251.1:0-2630 GCA_043765595.1 Lysobacter sp.
CGGAGACGCGGGCGTGGTGACGCATGTTTCGCTTCCGACGCTGTGGGACGCGCTGGAGTCCGCCGAGTGGTCGCCCTGCGCGCTGGAGCAATGGCTGCCCGAGGTGCTTGGCCGTGCGTTGGAGCTTCCGCCGGACGGGCGAATCGCCTGGTTGATGCGGCTGCGCGAAGCTGCGGACCATGCCTCGGCGGCCCCGGTCGCCGTCAGGCAGACGCTGATGAAGCTTGCCTGTGCGTGGTGCGATTGGCCGCTGTCGCTGACCACGGCCGACGCTCTGGACGCGGCCGGCGAACTGCCCGACTGGGCCGGTCCGCTGCGGGTGGATGCGGAGCTGCGGCTGGGTGCGTCCCGGTCGGCGCTGTCGCGCTGTCGGGCGATGGCGCTGTTGCGTCCGAATGAGCATTGGCCCAGCGCGACCTACGATGCGCTGCAACGATGGCTCGGCTTCATCGAACGGGTCGCAGCGCCCATCGTCAGCGACTCATTGCTTTTAGAGCCGATGGGGCATCACCACGCGCGCGATTTCGCGTGGCAATACTACGACCCGGCTATCGCTGAGCGCTGCTGTCTGCCCACCTTCTTCGATCAAGCCCATTGGCATCGCTGGCTGGATCAGTGCTGGGGCTATGGGGATCAGTGCATATACGCGGTCATCCACCCGGAGTGGGGCTTCATCGGCAGCGTCAGCCTCATTCTTCGCGGCGGCGTGGGTTTCTTTTATTACTGGTTGGGGCCTGATTTCCAGCGCTTTGGGCTTGGGCCGGCGGCGGCGCAGCTGTTGCTGGATCACGCGCAGGCGCATAGCGGGATGCATACCTGCTACGCCAAGGTATTTCAGGACAATGCGCCCTCGCGCCGAGCCTTGCAGAAGCTGGGCTTCGATGCGCTGGACTTCCGCCCGGCGCCGCCCAGCGCGCATGAGGTGCTCTATCGACGCGGGGCTCCACAGTATCGCGAGGACAGCGTAGAAGAAGCCCGCACACTGTTCGAGCGCATGGGCTCGGACATCCGTATTGCGGTTCCATTTTCGATATTCGACGGCGCCACCGGGCGCTAAAACCTTATCGTATCCAGGATCGCTTCTGTCTGTGCACGCATGCAGCGACTGCGCTGACTGCGGCAATCAAAGCGCCGCCTGCCGAACGATCCCGTTCGACAGGCGGCAGCAGCATCAGCTCTGTACGGTTTTCTTCAGATCGCGCATCTGGTCGTGACATGCGCGCACTTGAGGCATGTGGAGCTGAAGCACGTTCTTGACCGACGGATCGTCGATCTTTTCCAGCGCATCCTCGAAGTGGTGCAGCAGTCGATCTTCGGATTCTTCCAGCTGGGAGACGTAGATTTTGGCGTCATCCTTGGTGAAGGAGGCGCGCAGATCGGCATAGCCCTGCCTGAACTTTCCGGCGATCGTGCCGTCTTCCGGAACGTCTTCATCGTTCACGCGCAGCGTCGACGAAAGTGACTGGATGAGATCGCGCTTGTGCTTGGCCATATCCGAGAAGATGGATTTCAGTCGCGGGTCGTCGATCTTCTGGATCGATTCTTCATAAAACATCGCACCGTCGCGGGCGATCTGCACGAGTTCTTTCAGGGTGTCGGCTTTTTGCATGGGATATCTCCTTGGGGGATTTGGAAAATTGAGCGGAACAACGGTTTGGCGGCGCTTTGCGGGCCGCGCATAAGGCATCGAAGGAAATGCATTGCTTACCGTTGACGTAAATACATCAAGGATCGTGCCAATGATGCTGATCGAAATGGCGACGATTCAGGCTCGTCAGTAAAATGTCGGGTCAAGCGAGATTCGCGCATGCAGCACGTTTCGCGATTCGACAGATGCGCGTTGCAGTGGATGCAATGCTGGGGTGGCTTGCCCGCTACAGCTGCGAACGGATCGGCAATACGACGGTTTCCATGAACCTCTCCTTCCACGGACGCCGCTGCCATTTTTTCAGGCTATAGGGGCTGGAAGCTGTGAGATCTTGTTCAAAAATGAGGGTCATGCGCTCCGCGAACGCGTGATCGTAAACATTCAGGCTGGCTTCGTCGTTGAGTCGGAACGAGCGTATGTCGAAATTGGTGGAACCGACGGACACCATTTCGCGATCCACGATCAGCATTTTGCTGTGCATCATCGTCGGCCGGTATTCGTGGATTTCAATGCCGGCCGCCAGCAAATCGCCCCATGTCGCCCGCGACGCGTGACGGACAGCGTCTGAATCGGTGTGCCCGCCAGGCAGAAGAATGCGAATGCTGACGTTGCGTTTGCGTGCGGCCAGCAGTGCTTTGATAATCAGTTCATCGGGCACGAAGTACGCCGCCGCAAGGTCGATGCTTTTTTCCGCGGAGGACAGCGCCATGAGATACATGACATGCATGCTTTCGCTGCCACCGGCCGGCGAACTCATGAACAGATGCGCCTTTACATCACCGACGCGCGGTTGCTCGGGAAAATACCTGTCGCCATGCAGCATCTTGCCCGTGGTCTTGATCCAGTTGTCGTTGAAGGCGGCCTGGAACTGCGGAACCACAGGGCCTTCGACGCGGAAGTGCATATCGCGCCAGTGATCCGGGCCGCCGGCATTGCCTGTCCAGCCGTCGGCAATGCCCACGCCACCGGTGAATGCAATGCG
>JAYUIZ010000252.1:0-7565 GCA_043765595.1 Lysobacter sp.
ATCAAGCCTACGGTCACCTGGGGCACGCATCCCGGGCAGGTCACCGGCGTCGACGAAAAACTGCCGGTCGCGAACGATGCCGACACCCAGCGCGCGCTCGACTACATGCGCTTCACCGGCGGTCAGTCGCTGGCCGGGCAGCCGGTCGACGTGGTGTTCGTAGGCAGCTGCACCAATGGCCGGCTGAGTGACCTGCGCCAGGTCGCGGAAATCCTGCGCAAGCATCGCGTGCATCCGCGCGTGCGCATGCTGGTGGTGCCGGGCTCGGTGCAGGTGCAGCGCGCCGCGGAAGCCGAAGGCATCGACCGCATCGTCCGCGCCGCCGGTGCCGAGTGGCGCGAGCCTGGTTGCTCGATGTGCATCGCGATGAACGGTGATCTGGTAGCGCCCGGAAAGCTCGCGGTGTCCACCAGCAACCGTAATTTCGAGGGCAGGCAGGGCCGCGAGGCGCGCACCGTGCTGGCTTCGCCGTATACCGCAGCCGCCTGCGCCGTCGCGGGTCACGTGGTGGATCCGCGCAGCTATCTGCAGGAGGACGCGGCATGAGCGCGGTCTCGCCTAACCATGCGCCGCTGACCCACGTCCGCTCGCGCACCGCGTGCCTGCCCGACAGCAATATTGACACCGACCGCATCATCCCTGCGCGCTTTCTCACCACCACGTCGCGCGAAGGTCTGGGCAGGTTCGCGTTCAACGACTGGCGCTATCGCGAGGACGGCAGCCCCGACCCCGCGTTCGCGCTGAACGCGGCCGATGCGCAGGGCGCGCAGATCCTGGTGACCGGCCGCAATTTTGGCTGCGGCTCATCGCGCGAGCACGCACCGTGGGCGCTGCGCGACTTCGGCCTGCGCGCGGTGATCAGTGCCGAGATCGCCGACATCTTCCGCAGCAACGCGCTCAAGAACGGCCTGCTGCCGGTAGTGCTGGGCGCCGCTGTGGTCGACGAATTGCTGGCGAACCCGGGCATCGAACTCGACATCGACGTCGCCGCCAGCAGTGTGACCCTGCCCGACGGCCGCAGCTTCACATTCCCGATCGACAGCTTCGCGCGCACCTGCCTGCTCGAAGGCATCGATCAGCTCGGCTATCTGCTGAAACACAGCGCTTCCATTCAAGCTTTCGAGGACCGCAACATGGAGACGCGCCATCATGCACGCTGACATCGTCGTTCTGCCAGGCGACGGCATCGGCCCGGAAGTCACTGCCGCTGCGGTCGCTGTACTGCAGGCCGCGGCACGCCGCTACGGCCACAGCTTCGATTTCCGGACCCATCTGATCGGCGGCGCCGCGATCGATGCGGAAGGTACTGCATTGTCCGACGCCACGCTCGACGCCTGCCGCAGTGCCGACGCGATCCTGCTGGGCGCGGTCGGCGGTCCGAAGTGGGCCGATGGCGACATACGGCCCGAGCAGGGTCTGCTGCGACTGCGCAAGGAGCTGGGCTTGTACGCCAATCTTCGTCCGGTGAAGACCCATCCGGTCGCGCTGGCCGCATCGCCGATCAAATCGCATCTGCTGACCGGCGTGGACATGATCGTGGTCCGCGAACTCACCGGCGGCGTCTACTTCGGCCAGCGCACGCGCACCGAGACCCACGCGACCGATCTGTGCGAATACAGCGTCGAGGAGATCGAGCGGGTCGTGCGTCGCGCGTGCACGCTGGCGCGCGATCGCAGCAAATACGTGGTCTCTGTCGACAAGGCCAACGTGCTGGAAACCTCGCGGCTGTGGCGCCAGGTCGCGACCCGGATCGCGCAGGACGAATTCCCCGACGTGCGCCTCGAACACCAACTGGTCGACAGCATGGCGATGCATCTCATAGCGCGTCCGCGCGAATATGACGTCATCGTGACGGAGAATATGTTTGGCGACATCCTCACCGACGAAGCATCAATGCTGGCCGGTTCGATGGGCCTGTTGCCGTCGGCATCGCTGGGCGAAGGCCGCCGCGGGTTGTACGAACCGATCCATGGCTCGGCGCCGGACATCGCCGGTTGCGGCATCGCCAACCCCTGCGGCGCGATCCTCAGCGCGGCGATGCTGCTGCGCCATTCGCTGGGGCTGGAGGCCGAAGCGCGATGCATCGAGGCCGCGGTTGCCGACGCCATCAGCAACGGCGCATTGACTGCGGATCTGGCGCCCGCAGGCACGGCCATCGGCACTGCAGCGATGGCTGCCGCGGTGATCGCACGCATGGAAGTGGACTGCATCGCTGTCGAACTGCGTGATTGACGAATTCCGTAGAGCGAGCTTCATCAGCCCGCTGCAATCTCTTCGGAGACGGCGCAGCGGGCTGAAGCCCGCTCTATGGGCAATACCGCCAATCAGGTCATGTCCGTATCCAGAAAAAACATTTGACGCCCCGGCTCCGGATCGTTTACACCTGATTCCATGCACAGCCGCACCGCCATCGTCGACACACTCATCCGCGTTCCCCGCGGGACGGTTATCGTTGCCGCGATGGCGATGATCTCAACCATCACTGGCACCGGCACGGCCGGTACCACCGGTGGTGCGGGCTGCGGCACGGGAGCGGAATAACCCCTTAGACTTTCGCCCCGCGCCCCACCGGGGTCGCGGGGCGAGTGCCCGCGAACCGAAGGGCTGCGGGGCTCCCCAATGGAGCCTCACCATGGATTCGCCCGCACCACAACACCGCAATGCCAACGACCGTGCCGCGGATCGCGCGGATGCGCCTTATCGCGCGCACAAATTCGGCGGCAGCAGCGTCGCCAATGCCGACCGCTATCTTCACGTCGCCGATCTGCTGCAGACGGCGCCAGAGCCGCGCGCAGTCGTGGTGTCGGCGATGCAGGGCGTCACCGATGCGCTGACCGCGCTCGCGCAGTCCGCGGCGGCCGGCGACGACTGGCAGGATGAATGGTCGATACTGCGCGACAAACATCTCGCCGCCGCCCACCGTTTAGACGACGATGAAAAACATGCGTTGAAAGCGTGGCTCGATGGCGAATTCTCCGCGCTGTCGGCGCTGCTCCAGCGCATCGCCGAAGCCTGCGGGCAGACATCGAAGTCTTTGCCCGTGCAGCCGCTGTCCACTCACGATACGGCCGCAGTGCAGACTCTCGGCGAAGTGTGGTCGTCGCGCCTGCTGCAGGCTGCCCTGGGCGGCGAGGCGGCGGGCTGGGCGCGGTTGGATGCGCGCGAGGTGCTGGTGGTGCATCCGGGCGAACTGGGCGTCAGCGTCGACTGGACGCAGTCGCGCGAACGCTTCGCCGACTGGCGAGCGCGCCATCCGCAGCGCGACGTGGTGATCACCGGTTTCGCCGCGCGCGACGGCGCGGGCCGCATCGCCACGCTCGGCCGCAACGGCAGCGACTATTCCGGCGCGATCTTCGCGGTGCTGTTCGACGCAGAGGAGCTCACCATCTGGACCGATGTCGACGGCGTGCTCAGCGCCGATCCGCGGCTGGTGCCCGATGCGGTATGCCTGCCGTCGATGTCATACGCCGAAGCCTGTGAGCTGGCCTATTTCGGCGCGAAAGTGCTGCACCCACAGACGATGGCGCCGGCGATGCAGGCCGGGCTGCCGATCCTGATCCGCAATTCGCGCAATCCCGCCGCGCCGGGCACACGCATCGCCGCTGACAACGCATCCAGCGAGGGCCGCCCGTCAGTCAGCGATTCGCCGCTCAAGGGCCTCAGCGTGGTGCGCAACATGGCGGTGCTTGAACTCAGCGGCGCCGGCCTGATCGGCGTACCCGGCACCGCCGAACGCATGTTCGCCGCGCTGCATGCCGCCGGCGTGTCGGTGACGATGATTTCGCAAGGATCGAGCGAACACTCGATCTGCTGCGTGGTGACCGCTGCGCAGGCCGAACGTGGCCGCGATGCGGTTCGCGACGCGTTCGCAGAGGCCATCGCCAACGGGCAGGTCGAAGGCATCCACGCCACGTCCGGAATCGCCGTGCTGGCCGCGGTGGGCGACGGCATGGTCGGCTTGCCGGGCGTCTCGGCGCGCCTGTTCGAAGGTCTGGCGCGGGCGCGCGTGAACATCCGCGCGATCGCCCAGGGCGCGAGCGAACGCAACATCTCGGTCGCGATCGCCGATGCCGATGCCGTCCGCGCGCTGCGCGCTGCGCACAGTGCGTTCTGGCTGTCTCCGGCCACGCTGTCGGTGGGCTTGATCGGCCCCGGCAACGTCGGTCGCGCGCTACTCGCGCAGCTGGCGGAAGCCCTGCCCCGTTTCGCGGACGAATCGAAAATCGAACACCGTCTCGATCTGCGCCTGCGCGCGGTGGCGAGCAGCCGCAGCATGGTGCTGAACACTGCGCGCCTTGATCCCGCCACCGCGGTCGATGCGCTCGCCGCAGCTGGCGGCGAAGCGCTTGATCTCGACCGCTTCGCCGCGCACATCCGCGCCGATCACCTGCCGCACGCGCTGATCGTCGATTGCAGCGGCAGCGATACGGTCGCCGCGCGCTACCCGGAATGGCTGGCGATGGGCATCCACGTGGTCACCCCGAGCAAACACGCCGGCAGCGGCGACTGGATGCGCTACCGCGCGATCCGCGACGCCGAGAAACACGGCGGCCTGTTCCGCTACGAAGCTACCGTGGGCGCCGGCCTGCCGATCATCCAGACGCTGCGCTCGCTGCTCGACACCGGCGACGCGCTGACCGGAATCGAAGGCGTGCTGTCGGGCACGCTGGCATGGCTGTTCAATCGTTACGACGGCAGCGCGCCGTTCTCGGAACTTGTCGCCGAAGCGCGCGCGCTTGGCTATACCGAGCCCGACCCGCGCGACGACCTCAGCGGCACCGATGTCGCGCGCAAGCTGGTGATCCTGGCCCGTGAAGCCGGCGCATCGCTGTCGCTGGCCGATGTCGACATTGAAAGTCTGGTACCCGAGTCCTTGCGACAAGTGTCGCGCGACGAATTCCTCGCCCGTCTGCACGAGCTGGACGCGCCGATGCAGGCGCGACTGGACGCGGCGCGCGCACAAGGCCGCAGCCTGCGCTATCTAGCGCAGCTTAATGCCGACGGCGGCGCGCGCGTGGGCTTGGCGATGCCCGAACCCGGCCACGCCAGTCTCTACAGCCGGCTCACCGATAATCTGATCCAGTTCCGCACCCGCCGCTATGCGGACAACCCGCTGGTGGTGCAGGGACCGGGCGCCGGCGCCGACGTGACCGCGGCCGGCGTATTCGGCGATATCCTTGCGATCGCACGCACGCTCGGAGCCCGCGCATGAGCTACTTTCTGGCCGATGCAGACCCAAAGCAGATATCGGAGCGACTCGCGAAGAACCGGCACGAAGCCCGCGCATTCGCGCCCGCGAGCGTCGGCAATATCGGCGTCGGCTTCGATCTGCTCGGTCACGCCATCGATGGTCCACGCGATATCGCCATTGTCCGCCGCATTGATGCACCCGAAGTGCGTATCGCCGCGATCCGCGGCACGGTCGTCGGTGCGGATGCGCTGCCGCTCGACGCCGAACGCAACACCGCCGGCCGCGCCCTGATCGCGCTGCGCGAAGCGCTGGCGCTGTCGTACGGTTTCGAGATCGAACTGGAGAAAGGCATTCCGCTGGGCTCCGGCCTGGGCGGTTCGGCGGCGTCCTGCGTCGCCGCGTTAATCGCCGCGAACGCAGTGCTGGACGAACCGCTGTCGCGCGACGCGCTGTATCCGTTCGCGCTGCAGGGCGAAGCCGTAGCCAGCGGCAGCATGCACGGCGACAACGTCGCGCCGATGCTGCTCGGCGGCGTGGTGCTGGCGACGCAGGACCGGATGATCCCGCTGTCCGTGCCCAGCTGGCTGTACTGCGTGGTGACGCATCCGGATCAGGTGCTGGAAACCCGCCGCGCGCGCGCCGCGCTGGCCGATCCTTATCCGCTGTCGCAGTTCGTCGTGCAGTCCACGCATCTGGCGCTGTTCCTCACCGGCCTGCAGCGCGGCGACGCGCGGATGATCCACGAAGGCCTCAAGGACGTGCTGGTGGAACCGCGACGTGCGGCGCTGATTCCGGGCTTCGCCGCTGTGAAACAGGCCGCGCTGGATCACGACGCGCTGGGCGCCAGCATCTCCGGCGCCGGCCCCAGCGTGTTCGCGTGGTTCGCATCGAAAGCCAAGGCCGAAGCGGCCGCACCGGCGATGCGCGCTGCGTTCGTCGCGGCCGGCTACGACGCCCGTGCGTACGTGTCGCCGGTCGCAGCGCCGCGCGCCGAGGTGCTTGCGTGAACTTCATCAGCACCCGCGGCAACACGCCGGTCACAGCGATCGACGACGCCTTGATCGCCGGCCTCGCGCCTGACGGCGGACTGTACGTGCCGGCGCGTATCCCGGCGTTCAAAGGCGAGTGGTCGTCTTCGATGACGCTCGCCGACACCGCGACCCGCGTACTGGCGCCTTACTTCGCCGGATCGCGACTGCGCGATGCGCTGCCGGCAATCTGTGCCCGTGCCTACGATTTCGATGCGCCACTGGTAGCGATGCGCGGCCAAGGCGATTCGCTGCTGGAACTGTTCCACGGGCCGACCGCGGCGTTCAAGGATTACGCCGCGCGCTTCCTCGCCGAAGCGCTGGCCGGACTGCGCGCCGACGACGCGCCGGTCATCACCATCCTGGTCGCGACCTCGGGCGACACAGGCGCCGCGGTGGCCGGTGCGTTCCATCGCCGCCCGGGTTTTGAAGTTGTCATTCTGTATCCCGACGGCCGCGTGTCGCCGCGACAGGCGCACGGGCTGGAATGCTGGGGCGACAATGTCCGTACCTTCCGCGTCGACGGCAGTTTCGACGACTGCCAGCGAATGGCGAAGGCGGCACTGTCCGACCGCGATCTGCGCGAACGCATGGCGCTGACATCGGCCAACAGCATCAGTCTCGGCCGGCTGTTGCCGCAGGTCGCCTACTACGCGCATACCGCATTGGCGTTCCAGGCAAAGCACGGCGAACCGCGGGATTTTGAAGGGCTCAACCTCATCGTGCCCACCGGCAATCTCGGCAATGCCGCTGCGGCGCTTGTCGCCAAACGGATGGGTTTGCCGATCGGCGACATCATGCTGGCCAGCAACGCCAACGATGTGCTGCCGCGCTATTTCGCCGGCGGCGACTATGCGCCGGAGGCGACCAAAGCCACGCTTGCGAACGCGATGGACGTCGGTGCGCCGAGCAATTTCGAGCGCCTGCGTCATTGGCACAGCGACGATGCGGCGCTGCGCGCGGCCGTGTCGGCGCATGCGGTCGACGACGCCACCATCCGCGCAACAATCGCGGCGGCGCCGGACCGGCATGGCATCGTGCCCTGCCCGCACACCGCCTGCGGCCTGCATGTCCTTGAAAGCATGCGGTCGCAAGGTGATACGCGGCCGTGGACGGTGGCGGCGACCGCGCATCCGGCGAAATTCGACAGCATCGTCGAACCGCTGGTGGGACATCCGGTCGACCTGCCGCCCGCGCTGGCGGCGTGTCTTGCCCGGCCCGCGCACGGCGAAGCGCTGGCGGCGGACCATGCGTCGCTGCGCGAGCGATTGTTGATCCGGTAGAGAAGACCGTCGCCACGTAGGCTGGCGCTGAGCGCAGCGATGCCCAGCACTGCCGTTCGTCGC